>NZ_JAODZG010000006.1:0-168844 GCF_029835135.1 Stenotrophomonas sp. GD04145
CCGGCATCGACGCCGGCGCTGCCATTGAAGCGCCAGCAAGGATCAGTCCGTGGGCTTTTCGACGATCTTCATCCGCCGCCCGATCGCCACCTCGCTGCTGATGGCGGGCCTGTTGCTGCTGGGCATTCTCGGTTATCGCAAGCTGCCGGTGTCGGCACTGCCGGAAATCGATGCGCCCAGCCTGGTGGTCACCACCCAGTACCCGGGTGCCAATGCCACCACGATGGCCTCGCTGGTCACCACCCCGCTGGAGCGGCAGTTCGGCCAGATCTCCGGCCTGGACCTGATGACGTCCGATTCGTCGGCCGGGCTGTCGACGATCATCCTGCAGTTCTCGATGGACCGCGACATCGATATCGCCGCGCAGGACGTGCAGGCGGCGATCCGCCAGGCCACCCTGCCCTCGTCGCTGCCCTACCAGCCGGTCTACAACCGGGTGAACCCCGCCGATGCGGCCATCGTCACCCTGAAGCTCACCTCGGACACGCGCCCGCTGCGGGAGGTCAACAACTACGCCGATTCGATCCTGGCCCAGCGCCTGTCGCAGGTGCAGGGCGTGGGCCTGGTGTCGATCGCCGGCAATGTCCGCCCGGCGGTGCGCATCCAGGTCAATCCGGCGCAGCTGTCGAACATGGGCCTGACCCTGGAAGAACTGCGCAGCGCGCTCACCCAGGCCAACGTCAATGCGCCGAAGGGCTCGCTGAACGGCAAGACGCAGTCCTACAGCATCGGCACCAATGACCAGCTGTCCAGTGCCGCCGAATACCGCGACACCATCATCAGCTACAAGAACGGCCGCCCGGTGCGGCTGTCGGACGTGGCCGCGGTGGTGGACGGCGTGGAGAACGACCAGCTGGCCGCATGGGCCGACGGCAAGCCGGCTGTCCTTCTCGAAGTGCGCCGCCAGCCGGGCGCCAACATCGTGCAGACCGTCGAGCGCATCCGCGCGATCCTGCCGCAGTTGCAGGGCGTGCTGCCGGCCGACGTGCATCTGGAGATCTTCAACGACCGTACCGAGACCATCCGCGCCTCCGTGCACGAAGTGCAGTTCACCCTGGTACTGACCATCGGCCTGGTCGTGGCGGTGATCTTCGTGTTCCTGCGCCGCCTGTGGGCCACGATCATTCCTTCGGTGGCGGTACCGTTGTCGCTGGCCGGCACGTTCGCGGTGATGGCGTTCACCGGCATGTCGCTGGACAACCTTTCGCTGATGGCACTGGTGGTCGCCACCGGCTTCGTTGTCGACGATGCCATCGTCATGATCGAGAACATCGTCCGTTACATCGAGCAGGGCAAGAGCGGCAAGGAAGCGGCCGAGATCGGTGCGCGCCAGATCGGCTTCACCGTGCTGTCGCTGACGGTATCGCTGGTGGCAGTGTTCCTGCCGCTGCTGCTGATGCCCGGCGTCACCGGCCGCCTGTTCCATGAGTTCGCCTGGGTGCTGAGCATCGCGGTCGTGCTGTCGATGCTGATCTCGCTGACGCTCACCCCGATGATGTGCGCCTACCTGCTCAAGCCCGACGCGCTGCCGGAAGGCGAGGACGCGCATGAACGGGCGCACGCGGCCGGCAAGCAGACCGTGTGGAGCCGCACCGTCGGCCTGTATGAGCGCAGCCTGGACTGGGTGCTGGACCACCAGCGCCTGACCCTGGCCGTGGCCGGCGGCGCCCTTGTGCTGACCGTTCTGCTGTACGTGCTGATTCCCAAGGGCCTGCTGCCCGAGCAGGACACCGGCCTGATCACCGGCGTGGTGCAGGCCGACCAGAACATCGCGTTCCCGCAGATGGAGCAGCGCACCCGGCAGGTGGCCGAAGCGCTGCGCAAGGATCCGGATGTGACTGGCGTGTCGGCTTTCATCGGCGCTGGCAGCATGAACCCCACGCTCAACCAGGGCCAGTTGTCGATTGTGCTGAAGGAGCGCAGCCAGCGTGATGGGCTGGACCGGATCCTGCCGCGCCTGCAGGAGGCCGTCGCCGGGATTCCCGGCGTAGCGTTGTATCTGAAGCCGGTGCAGGACGTCACCCTCGACACCCGCGTGGCCGCGACCGAGTACCAGTACTCCCTGTCGGACGTGGACGCGGCCACCGTCGCCACCCAGGCCACGCGCCTGACCGAGGCCCTGCGCCAGCGGCCGGAGCTGGCCGACGTGGACAACAACCTGTCCAACCAGGGCCGTGCCCTGCAGCTGACGATCGATCGTGACAAGGCCAGCGTGCTGGGCGTGCCGATGCAGACCATCGACGACACGCTCTACGATGCGTTCGGCCAGCGCCAGATCTCGACCATCTTCACCGAGCTCAACCAGTACCGCGTGGTGCTGGAAGTGGCACCGGAGTTCCGCACCAGCACCGCGCTGATGGAGCAGCTGGCGGTGGCCTCCAACGGTGCTGGCGCGCTGACCGGCACCAACGCCACCAGCTTCGGCCAGGTCACCTCCTCCAACTCCTCCACGGCCACCGGCATCGGCGCGCAGAACACCGGCATCACGGTCGGTGCCGGCAACATCATTCCGTTGTCGGCGCTGGCCGAAGGCCAGGTGACCAGCGCGCCGCTGGTGGTCAGCCACCAGCAGCAGCTGCCGGCCGTGACCGTCTCGTTCAACGTCGCGCCGGGCTATTCGCTGTCCGAAGCGGTACGCGCGATCCAGGAGACCAAGGACAGTCTGGACATGCCCGCGCACCTGCATGCCGAGTTCATCGGCAAGGCCGCCGAGTTCACCGGCAGCCAGACCGATGTGGTGTGGCTGCTGCTGGCCTCGCTGGTGGTCATCTACATCGTGCTGGGCGTGCTGTACGAGAGCTACATCCATCCGATCACGATCATCTCGACCCTGCCGCCGGCAGGCGTCGGCGCGCTGCTGGCGCTGATGCTGTGTGGCCTGAGCCTGTCGGTGGACGGCATCGTCGGCATCGTGCTGCTGATCGGCATCGTCAAGAAGAACGGCATCATGATGGTGGACTTCGCGATCGAAGCACGCCGCGCCGGTGCCAACGCGCATGAAGCGATCCGCCGCGCCTGCCTGCTGCGCTTCCGCCCGATCATGATGACCACGGCTGCGGCCATGCTCGGCGCGCTGCCACTCGCGCTGGGTACCGGCATCGGCTCGGAACTGCGCCGTCCGCTGGGCATCGCCATCGTCGGCGGCCTGCTGCTCTCGCAGCTGGTGACGCTGTACACCACGCCGGTGATCTACCTGTACATGGAGCGCTTCTCCGAGTGGCTGGCGCGCCGCCGCGAGCAACGCGCACTGCGCGAGGGCACGCTGCAGGAGCCGCAGGCATGACCCCTGCCCCGCTGCTGCGGGGGGCCGCGCGATGAACCTGTCCGGCCCCTTCATCCGCCGCCCGATCGGTACCGCCCTGCTGGCCATCGGCCTGTTCATGGTAGGTCTGATCTGCTACCTGAGGTTGGGTGTATCGGCACTGCCGAACATCCAGATTCCGGTGATCTTCGTGCACGCCAGCCAGGCCGGTGCCGACGCGGCGACGATGGCCTCCACGGTCACCGCACCACTGGAGCGTCATCTGGGCCAGCTGCCGGGCATCGACCGCATGCGCTCGTCGAGCTCGGAAGGCAGCTCGCTGGTGTTCATGATCTTCCAGAGCGACCGTGACATCGATTCGGCAGCGCTGGACGTGCAGACCGCGATCAATTCCGCGCAGGCCGACCTGCCCTCGGGCATGGGCTCGCCGATGTACCAGAAGGCGAATCCGAACGACGACCCGGTGATCGCCATCGCACTGACCTCGCAGACGCAGTCGGCCGATGAGCTGTACAACGTGGCCGACTCGCTGCTGGCCCAGCGCATCCGCCAGATCAGCGGTGTGGCCTCGGTGGACATCGCCGGCGCGTCGACGCCGGCAGTGCGCGTGGACGTCAACCTGCGGCTGATGAACGCGCTGGGCCTGACCGCCGACGACCTGCGCAACGCGGTGCGCGCGGCCAATGTGACCTCGCCGACCGGCTTCCTCAGCGATGGCAACTCCACCACCGCGATCATCACCAACGATTCGGTGGCCCGCGCTGCGGACTTCGCCAACCTGGTGGTGAAGACCGAAGGCGACGGCCGGGTGATCCGCCTGAAGGACGTCGCCAACGTCTACGACGGCCAGCAGGACGCCTACCAGGCGGCATGGTTCGACCACAAGCCCGCGGTGGTCATGTATGTGTTCACCCGCGCCGGCGCCAACATCGTGGAGACCGTCGACCGGGTGAAGGCGCAGATCCCGACGCTGCGTGACTACCTGCAGCCGGGCACCACGATGACGCCATACTTCGACCGCACGCCGACGATCCGCTCGTCGCTGCACGAAGTGCAGATCACCCTGCTGATCAGCCTGGCGATGGTGGTGCTGACCATGGCGCTGTTCCTGCGCCGGCTCGCCCCGACCCTGATCGCGGCCGTGACGGTGCCGCTGTCGCTGGCCGGCGCCGCACTGGTGATGTATGCGCTGGGCTTCACCCTGAACAACCTGAGCCTGCTGGCGCTGGTGATCGCGATCGGCTTCGTGGTGGACGATGCGATCGTGGTGATCGAGAACATCATGCGCCACCTCGACGAAGGCATGCCGCGCCTGCAGGCAGCGTTCACCGGCGCACGCGAGATCGGCTTCACCATCGTCTCGATTACCGCCTCGCTGGTTGCGGTGTTCATCCCGCTGCTGTTCGCCAGCGGCATGATGGGCGCGTTCTTCCGTGAGTTCACCGTCACCCTGGTGGCGGCGATCGTGGTCTCGATGATCGTCTCACTGACGCTGACCCCGGCGCTGTGCAGCCGGTTCCTCAGTGCGCACGACCATCGCGCGGCACCCTCGCGCCTGGGCCGCTGGCTGGACGCCGGCCACGAGCGCATGCTGCGCATCTACACGGTGTTCCTCGATTTCTCCCTGCGCCATGCGTTGCTGCTCTCGCTCACGCCGCTGATCCTGATCGGCGTGACCGTCTTCCTGTTCGGCGCGGTGAAGAAGGGTGCCTTCCCGCCACAGGACACCGGGCTCATCTGGGGCCGCGCCAACTCCAGCGCGACCGTGTCCTTCGAGGACATGGTCAACCGCCAGCGCCGCATCACCGACATGCTGATGGCCGACCCGGCGGTGAAGACCGTCGGCGTGCGCCTGGGCAGTGGCCGCCAGGGTTCCAGCGCGCAGTTCAATGTCGAACTGAAGTCACGCAAGGAAGGCCGCCGCGAGACCACCGCGCATGCACTGGCGCGACTGAGCGCCAAGGCCGACCGCTATCCCGACCTGCAGCTGCGGCTGCGCGCCATCCAGGATCTGCCCAGCAACGACGGCGGCGGCTCCAGCCAGGGCGCGCAGTACCGCATCTCGCTGCAGGGCAACGATCTGGCGGCGCTGCAGGAGTGGTTGCCGAAGCTGCAGGCGGAACTGAAGAAGAACCCCAAGCTGCGCGATGTCGGCACCGACGTGGACAACGCCGGCCTGCGCCAGAACATCGTGATCGACCGCGCCAAGGCCGCGCGGCTGGGCGTCTCGGTCGGTGCCATCGACGGTGCGCTGTACGGTGCATTCGGCCAGCGCCAGATCTCGACGATCTACTCGGACATCAACCAGTACAGCGTCGTGGTCAATGCCCTGCCTTCGCAGACCGCGACCCCCACCGCACTGGACGAGGTCCATGTGCGGGCAGGCAATGGCGAGATGGTGCCGATCACTGCGGTGGCCACCCAGGTACCGGGGCTGGCGCCTTCGCAGATCACGCATGAGAACCAGTACACGACGATGGACCTGAGCTACAACCTCGCCCCCGGCGTCAGCATGGGCGAGGCAAAGGCGATCATCGATGCGACCGTGGCCGGCATGCGCATGCCGGGCGACATCCGCCTGGCCGACGATGCGGGCTTTGGCTTCAATTCCGATCCCAGCGACATGCTGATCCTGGTATTGGCGGCGATCCTGACCGTGTACCTGGTGCTGGGCATGCTGTACGAAAGCCTGATCCATCCGGTGACGATCCTGTCCACGCTGCCGGCGGCAGGCGTAGGCGCGCTGCTGGCCCTGTTCGGTACCAACACCGAGCTGTCGGTCATCTCGATGATCGCGCTGGTGCTGCTGATCGGCATCGTCAAGAAGAACGCGATCATGATGATCGACTTCGCGCTGGTGGCGCAGCGCGAGCACGGGCTGACCCCGCGCGAGGCCGCACGCGAGGCCAGCATCGTCCGCTTCCGGCCGATCATGATGACCACGATGGTCGCCATCCTGGCTGCGGTTCCGCTGGCAATCGGCCTGGGCGAAGGGTCGGAGCTGCGCCGGCCGCTGGGCATCGCGATGATCGGTGGCCTGCTGTTCTCGCAGAGTCTGACCCTGCTCAGCACGCCGGCCCTGTACGTGATCTTCTCCTGCCTGGCCGAGCGTTGGCGGGCGCGGCGCGCGCGCAGGCGCGAGGCGAAATTGCTCAAGCGCGCGCAGCGCGCCTAGCCTCGGTAGCGCCGGGCCACGCCCGGCGTGCCGCTACCACCCCCGTGCGACGCTCACGGTTTGACGCGCTGTAACGAAAAGAGAACAATTCGCAACCAGCCATGGTCCTGCGCCCCTGCGGCGCCCCGCTCCCAGTTCACGGACAGCCTGCGTGATCCCAGCCACTGCCTCTTCCCCCAACCATGGGTGGATGGCCTGTGGCCGTCCGCCGAGGAATCCGATCGATGCCTTCGTTCCGCACCCCGCGCCTGGCCCTGCTGGCCGCCGCCCTGTCCGCCGCCTGCGCGGCCCATGCGCAAGCCCCGGCTGGTGCCCGCAGCGCCACCGACCTGGACGCCATCAAGGTGGTCGGCGAACGCACCCACACCGAAGCCGGCGCGCTGGGTGACCGTGCCCTGCGCGATACCCCGTTCGCCATTACTGCGGTCGGCCGCGAACAGCTCGAGCAGCGCCAGGTCGTATCGCTGGGCGAAGCCTTCCTGTTCGATCCATCGGTCACCACCCAGGTAAGCGCCTACGCCAGCGGCTGGAGCTCGCCCATCCGCAACCGCGGCATCGATCTGAACTACGACAGCTATCGCGTGAACGGTCTGCAGGTGTCCTCGTGGGGCACCGAATGGCCGCTGGAAGTGATGGAACAGGTGGACCTGCTGAAGGGCCCCGGCGGCTTCCTGTACGGCTTCGGCGCGCCCGGCGGCATCGTCAACTACATCACCAAGAAGCCGACCGATACCGCTACCTTCTCGGCGCAGCTGGGCTGGCGCGAACAGGCCATCATCAGTGGCGGTGTCGATGCCGGCGGCCGCTTCGGCAACGAAGATATGTTCGGCTATCGCTTCAACGCGTATCAGGAGAAGGGCGAAACCTTCAACGGCGGCCATGTCGACCGCAAGGTCGGCGCGCTGTCGCTGGACGCGCGCCTGAGCGATGCGCTCACCTGGACCTTCGACGGCGTGTTCCAGTCGCGCGACCTGAGCGAAGAGTCGCCGCAGTACTACTTCATCGGCATGACCTCGCTGCCGCGGCCGATTGCCGGCGACGTCGACAACAGCGTGCCGGGCACCTACTACGATACCCGTTCCAGCCTGCTGTCCACGGCGTTCACCTGGCAGATCAACAGCGGCTGGAAGGCCAGCCTGAGCTACGGCGTCACCACCTCCTGGAACGACGTCAACAAGATCTTCGCCTACATCGACGATCCGAACGGCGACTACAACGTGAATGTGTATGAGCTGGGCGGCAAGAGCCAATGGAAACTGGCGCAGGCGCTGGTACAGGGCGGCTTCCGCACCGGCCCGCTGCAGCACCAGCTGGTGGCCGGCGTCAGCCACCAGTCCGGGCTGGGCTGGGACCGCCCCTACGAGTGGAGCACCATTGGTCGCGCCAACCTGTACCAGCGTTCGGCCATCCGCCACGACGCGGTGGGTTCGCGGGTGATGACCCGCGGCGATGAAACCGTGCAGCAGGCCGTATTCGCCAGCGATACCGTGGACTTCGGCGGGGGCTGGTCGGTGCTGGCCGGCTGGCGCTACAACGACTTCGAGACCAAGGGCCGTTACCACACCTACCCGGTCACCCCGACCTATGCGGTGATGTTCAAGCCCAGCGAGGCCGTGACCCTGTACGCCAGCTACATTGAATCGCTGGAAGCCGGCAGCCGCGTGGGCAACCCCTACATCAACGCCGGTGATGTGCTGGGTCCGACCATCAGCAAGCAGTACGAAGTCGGCGCCAAGGTAGAAGCCTCGCGCTGGAATGCGAACGTGGCCGCATTCCGCCTGGAACGCGGCGCCAACATCGACCAGCCCACCGACGCCGGCCTGCGCCTGGTGCAGGATGGCATCACCCTGTACGAAGGCGTGGAAGCCAGAGCCGACCTGCACCTGACCGATGCGCTGACCGTGGGTGGCGGCGTGACCTGGCTGGACCCGACCTACGACAGGCTGTCGCCCGACAATGCCGCGCAGGAAGGCAACCGCACCGTCGGCGCCGCGCGCTGGAGCGGTGTGCTGCATGCCAGCTACCAGCTGCCGTGGGTCGATGGACTGGAAACCTATGCTGCCGTGCGCTACTACGGCGATGTCTGGTACGACGCCGACAATACCCTGAAGCTGCCCGACTACACCCTGGTCAATGCCGGTGTGGGCTACCGCCTGATGGCGTCGGGGCACCCGGTCACCCTGCGCGCCAGCGTGGAGAACCTGGCCAATCGCAGGTACTGGTCGAACGCGGGCGTCGGCCTGCCGCGCACCTTCGCGGTGAGCGTGCGCTGGGAGATGTAACCCGGCTTGTGCGGCTGCGGACCGTGGGTCCGCACATTGAACACCGCACCCACGCGCACACCGCCATAATGGAGGCAATCCGCCGCCCGAGCCTGCATGTCCGCGTCCCATTCCCGCCTCAGCCGCCTGTGGGCACACGAGAAAGCCAGCTATGGCCTGCGCGTGTTCATCGCCCTGTCGGCTGCGATGGCCGTGTGCTGGCAGCTGGACGCGCTCCCCGCGCTGCCCGGGGCGTTCCTTGGCATCATCGCCAGCGCGATCGCCGAAACCGACGACAACTGGTGGGGCCGCACCAAAGCGGTGCTGCTGTCGCTGCTGTGCTTCTGCATCGCCGCCGCCTCGGTGATCGCGCTGTTCCCGTGGCCGTGGCTGTTCATCGGCGCACTGGCGCTGTCCACCTTCGGCCTGACCCTGCTGGGCGCTCTGGGCGAACGCTACGCCTCCATCGCCCAGGCCACGGTAACCCTGGCCATCTACACCATGATCGGGCTGGAACAGCATGGCGGCGCCGGAGATCTGCCACGTGCGTTGCATGCGGTCAGCCACCTGCTGGCCGGTGCAGTCTGGTATGGCCTGCTGTCCATCGTCTGGACCGCGCTGTTCGCCAACCGCCCGGTGCGCGAACGCGTGGCCCGTCTCTACCAGGAACTGGGCCGCTACCTGCAGCTGAAAGCCGCCTTGTTCGAGCCGGTGCGTGAGGCCGACCTGCAGCGCCGCCAGCTGGACCTGGCCGAACAGAACCGGCGTGTGGTGGGAGCCCTGAACGAAGCAAAGACGGCGATCCTTGCGCGCTTCGGCCGTTCCGGCCGGCCCGGGGTCAACTCCGGCCTGTACCTGCGCCTGTACTACATGGCGCAGGATTTCCACGAGCGCGCCAGCTCCTCGCACTATCCCTATGGCGCACTGGTGGATGCGTTCTTCCACAGCGACGTGCTGTACCGCTGCCAGCGCCTGCTCGATCTGCAGGGGCAGGCCTGCGCGCGTCTGGGCGAAGCCATCCGCCTGCGCCGCCCGTTCGTGTATGGCGAGAGCAACCAGCAGGCCGGACGCGACCTCGCCGACGCGCTGGCCTACCTGCGCGACCAGCAGCGTCCGCAATGGCAGCGCCTGCTCGGTTCGCTGGATCTGCTGGTGCACAACCTGCGCAGCATCGAGCGCCGGCTGCTCGACGCCGAACGCTCCGAGGCCAGCCTGGACAATGTCGACACGCGCCTGCGTGACAGCAACCCGCACACCCTGCGCGAGATGGGGGTACGGCTGCGCCAGCAACTCACGCCCGGCTCGGTGCTGTTCCGCCATGGCCTGCGCATGGCGCTGGCGCTGATCGCCGGCTTCCTGGCGATCCGCCTGTTCAATGCCCAGAACGGTTCCTGGGTGCTGTTGACCATCGTCTTCGTGTGCCGGCCGAACTTCGGCGCCACGCGCCAGCGCCTGGCACAGCGCATCGTCGGCACCCTGGCCGGTCTGGTATTGACCTGGGCCCTGCTGCAGCTGTTCCCACAGCTGCACGTGCAGCTGCTGATCGCCTTGCTGTCGGCGCTGCTGTTCTTCTTCACCCGCACCGATCGCTACCTGGTGGCCTCGGCCGCGATCACGGTGATGGCGCTGACCTGCTTCAACCTGATCGGCGATGGCTTCGTGCTGATCGTGCCGCGCATGGTGGATACGATCCTGGGCTGTGCGATCGCTGCGGCGGCCGCCTTCCTGATCCTGCCGGACTGGCAGGGACGCCAGCTGCATCGGGTGCTGTCACGGGTACTGGATACCGCCGCGCGTTACCTGGATGCGGTGCTGGGCCAGTACCGCAGTGGCATGCACGACGACCTGGCCTACCGTATCGCCCGCCGCGACATGCACAACGCCGATGCGGCGCTGTCCACTGCACTGTCGAACATGCTGCGCGAGCCCGGCCATGTACGCCGCAACCTGGATGCCGGCTTCCACTTCCTGGCGTTGTCCAACACCCTGCTCGGCCATCTGTCGGCACTGGGTGCCCACCGCGACCAGGTCGACAGCTACGCCGGCGACCCGCTGGCACTGGCCGCCGGCGACCGGGTGCGCAAGGCGCTGCAGCAGCTGGCCGGCGCGCTGGCCGCACGGCAGGCGGTTGCGGAGGATGACAATGATGCCGACCGCGCAGTCGCTGCGGAGCTGGAGCAGATCGAGGACGTGATGCCACCGAAGCTGCAGTTGATCCGCACCCAGATGGCGCTGGTGCTGCGCCTGCTGCCGAAGCTGCGTGCCGCCGCCAACGAGGCCGTACGCAGCCTGACCTGACCGCCGCCCCGCAGCACTGGATCCGGGCCCGGCCGGCGGGCAGGAATGCTAGGCTGCGCCGGTCAAGGAGATTCCATGTCCGGTCACAACCAGTTCGCCCTGCTGCGCCAGCGCCGCTTCCTGCCGTTCTTCATCGTGCAGGCGCTGGGCGCTTTCAACGACAACGTATACCGGCAGGCCATCATCGGCCTGCTGTTCTACCTGGGCGTGTCCGAAGAGCAGCGTTCGCTGTACACCACGCTGGCGCCGGCGATCTTCATTCTTCCCTATTTCCTGTTCTCGGCATTGGCCGGGCAGATCGCCGACAAACTGGAGAAGTCGCGGCTGATCGTGATCACCACCACGATGGAGATCGTGATCATGTCGCTGGCAGCGATCGGCTTCCTCACCGAGAACCTGCCGTTCCTGCTGGTGGCGCTGTTCTGCACCGGCATGCAGTCGACCCTGTTCGGCCCGGTGAAGTACTCGGTGCTGCCCTCGGTACTCAAACCCGAGGAGCTGACCGGTGGCAACGGGCTGGTGGAGATGGGCACATCCATCTCGATCCTTTCAGGGATGATCATCGGCGGTGCGGTGTTCCTGCTGGCGGGCAGCCACGGGCCCGTGTTCGCGGCATCGCTGGTCATCGCCCTGGCGGTCTGCGGCAACATCGCGGCGCGGTTGATTCCCAGGGTCGATGCCGGCGACCCGGGCCTGAAGATCAACTGGAACCCGTTGCCGGAGTCGCTGGTGGTGCTGCGCATGGCGCGCCAGCAGAAGGCGGTGCGCAATGCGATCCTGGGCGTGTCCTGGTTCTGGTTCGTCGGCACCGTACTGACCTCGCAGCTGCCGAATTATGCGCTGGCCAACCTTGGCGGCGAGCCCAAGCTGTACCTGCTGGCCCTGGCGCTGTTTTCCATCGGCACCGGCGTTGGCTCGCTGCTGTGCGAAAGGCTGTCGGCGCGCACGGTGGAGATCGGCCTGGTGCCGCTGGGCGCGTTCGGCATGACCGCGTTCCTGCTCGATCTGTACTTCGCCCGCAGCGGTGAGGCCACCGTGCAGGGCCTGAGCATCACCCAGTTCCTGCAGCAGCCCGGCAGCGTGCGCATCGTCATCGACCTTGTCGGGATCGGCCTGTTCACCGGCATCTTCGTCGTGCCGCTGTTCGCCCTGATCCAGAGCCGGACGCCGAAGGCGCAGATGTCACGCGTGTTCGCCGCGTTGAACATCCAGAACTCCGGTTTCATCGTGTCTGCCGCACTGCTGTCGCTGGCCGCGCGCGAACTGCTGCACTGGAGCATCCCGCAGCTGTTCCTGGCGCTGGCGATCGCCAATGCCGTGGTGGCGATCTACATCTTCACCATCGTCCCCGAATTCCTGATGCGCTTCCTGAGCTGGGTGATGGTGCGCACCCTGTACCGGCTGCGCCCGCATGGCATCGAAGCCAATGTGCCGGATGAAGGCGCAGCACTGATCGTCTGCAATCATGTCAGCTACATGGATGCACTGATCCTGTCGGCGACGATTCCGCGCCCGGTACGCTTCGTCATGTACTACAGGATCTTCAACATCCCGGTGATGCGCTGGATCTTCCGCACCGCCAAGGCCATCCCGATTGCCGGGGCTCGCGAGGACGAGGCCTTGATGCAGCGCGCGTTCGAGGAGATCGATGCGGCGCTGGCCGAGGGTGAGCTGGTCTGCATCTTCCCGGAGGGAGCACTCACCCGCGATGGGCAGATGGCGCCGTTCAAGTCCGGCGTCGAGAAGATCCTCGAACGCCGGCCGGTGCCGGTGGTGCCGATGGCCCTGCGCGGGATGTGGTCGAGCATGTGGAGCCGGCGCGACAGCCGGCTTGGCCGCATGCGGGTTCCGCGCCGCTTCCGCGCCACCGTCGAGGTGGTGGCGGCGCCTGCCATCGATGGTCGCAGCACCGACGCGCCGGCACTGGAAGCCCTGGTCCGCGCCCTTCGCGGCGATCACGCCTGACGGAATCCCTCCGTTCGCGCATAGCCGGGCCATTCCCCACATACGCCAGCGTCAAGCGCCGTGCCCGTCATTGCCGGGCTGAAAACGCATACATGCGACGCAGGTTGCGGTAGATTACGCACCCACAGGGGGGAGGTCCGGCCCGTTCACTACGGTCGGCCACCAAGGAATGGAGTCTCACGTTGAATCAACCGCCACCACTCGGCCGTCCGGTCTACATCCCCAACCATCTGGTGTGGGCGATCCTGACGACGCTGTTCTGCTGCCTGCCGTTGGGCGTGGTGTCGATCGTGTATGCCGCCCAGGTCGATGGCCGTCGCGCGGCCGGCGATCTGGCGGGAGCCTATAGCGCGTCACGCAAGGCGGGCTGGTGGGCGGCGGCTTCGGCCGCGGCCCTGCCGGTCCTGTTGCTGTTGTGGTTCGGGCTCTTCGGCGGCCTGGCCGCACTGGGCGCTCTTTCCGACCATTGATCCACCACCACCCATCAAGGAGCTTGAATCATGAATACCGCTACTCCGCAGGTCCCGAACAACCTGGTCTGGGCGATCCTGAGCACCCTGCTCTGCTGCCTGCCGGTCGGCATCGTGTCGATCGTCTATGCGGCACAGGTCAACGGCAAGCTGGCCGCTGGCGATATCGCCGGTGCACAGGACTCGTCCGCCAAGGCCAAGAAGTGGGCCATCTGGTCGGCCATCGCCTGGGTCATCATGGTCGTGCTGTATGTGCTGTTCTTCGTCGTGCTCGGTGGCATCGGCGCGATGAGCAACGGCAGCTACTGAGGCCTGCGGACGGATCCGGCGGCGTCCGCGCCGGATCCGTCTTCGCCTGATCGTGTCCGCTCTTCCTTCCCGGCTCGCCCGCTGGGCACCCTTGCTGGCCTCCACCGGCCTGGCCGCAGGCGCGGCCGTGGTGCTGCGCAACGTCAATCCCTACG
The DNA here is from genome assembly GCF_029835135.1 of Stenotrophomonas sp. GD04145. Classification (NCBI taxonomy): domain Bacteria; kingdom Pseudomonadati; phylum Pseudomonadota; class Gammaproteobacteria; order Lysobacterales; family Lysobacteraceae; genus Stenotrophomonas; species Stenotrophomonas sp. GD04145. The sequence goes on from NZ_JAODZG010000006.1 coordinate 13,896, forward strand.
TGGCCGGCAATCCCCTGCCGGGCTGCCCGCTGTACGCACTCACCGGCCTGTATTGCCCCGGCTGCGGCAGCACGCGCTGCCTTTACTCGCTGGTCCATTTCGATCTGGCCGGCGCGATGGCGATGAACCCGCTGCTGGTCATCAGCCTGCCCCTGCTGCTGCTGATGCTGCTGAACATCGCCGGCATCCGCCCGCGTGTGCTTGATCCGCTGATGCGGATTCTGGCCAATCCCATGTTCTGGCTGTGGCTGCTGCCCGGTTACGCACTGCTGCGCAACCTGCCGTGGGCACCGTTCACCGCACTGGCGCCGGTCTAGATTCCCACTTCGCGTCCAGGCGCGTCGCGAAGCGTGCTGCGGTCAGGCCGCACGCGCCTGGCCAGCGGCTACGTCACCCACCCGGCGATCACCAGCACGGCCAGCACCGCCAGCCACAGCAGCAGCATCCGCCACACCAGACTCATGGCATCGCGCAGGTCGGGCAGACGTTGCCAGACCGGCAGCAGGCCCGCCTCGGTGTAGTCATGCGCGTCCTCGCGCAGCTCGGCATTGACGCTGGCCCGCGCCACCGCACCCAGGAATCCGATGCCTCCGGCGAGGCGCTCGCCATGCGCTTGCCGCCATGCCTTCCACGCCGTGTCGAAGTTGCCGACCAGTGCCATCGAGAACGCCATCAACTGTGCCACCGGCCATTCGATCCAGCCCAGCAGGCGCTGGGCCACTGCCAGCGGCTCCACCGGTACGCGTGCACGCATCGGGCTTTCGGACATCAGCGCCAGCAGGCGATAGCCCAGCGCGCCCACCGGGCCCAGCAGCAGGAACCAGAACAGCACCGCAAACCAGCGGCGCAGCGCATTGAGTACGGTCGCCTCCACCAGCGAGGGTACATCCTCGCGCAGGCTGCCACCGGCCGCCTGCAGATGGCGCACGGCCGCCTGCCGGGTCGGTGCGTCATCGGCATCGATGATCGCTTCGATGTCACGGTCCAGGTCGCGCGGCCCCCAGCACCAGGCCAGAACCGCCACGCCCAGCAGCAACGAGGGCAGCCCGAACAGCACGCCCCGCAGCAGCCAGGCCAGCAGCGCCATCAACACCAGCGGCGGCAGAAGCGCCAGCACCACGCCCATGGGGCCCTGCCAGGCCTTGCCGCCGTGCGCATCCAGCCAGCCCAGCCAGCGCCGGAAGCTGTCAAAGCGGCGCAGCGAGGCGGCAGCGGCCGGGGCGACATGGCCCAGGGCCAGTGCAACCAGCACGGCAGCCAGAGTGGTGAACATGGCAGGTCTCCCTACGAAACAAGGCGCTCGGCGTCGCTACCTTACCCGTCGCGACGCCGGCATCAGCGGTCTGCCGCACTGTAACCCGGGCCGTGTTCAGGTGGCGGCAATGGTCGCCGCCGTTCTGACAGGCCGGTGCGGTCTTCAACCCCGCTGTTGGCGATACCAGTGCTCGATCAGCCCCCGCGAAATCGAGATCGGCGGCGACAGGCGGATGCCCTGGCCATCATCTTCGACATCACGTGCCAGCGCCGCGCCCACCTCGTCGGCACTGAACCAGCGCGCATCCTCCAGTTCGCCATCCACGGTCGGCACATCGTCCTGCGCCTGCGCGCGGAACCCCACCATCAGCGCGCCCGGGAACGGCCAGGGCTGTGAACCGAGATACTGGCAGGCAGTGATGCGCACCCGGCTCTCCTCGTGCACTTCCCGCACCACGGTCTGTTCGAAGGTCTCGCCCGGCTCGACGAAACCCGCCAGTACCGAATAGCGGCGCGGCGCCCAGTTGGACTGCCGCCCCAGCAGCAACCGGCCCTGGTTTTCCACCGCGACGATCACCGCCGGGTCCACCCGGGGATAGTGTTCGGTCGCGCACTGCCCGCAGCGGCCAACGAAGCCACCGCGGGCAAAGGCCACCGCCCCCCCGCAGACGCCGCAGAAGCGCGTGCGCGAATGCCAGTAGGACATGCCGCGCGCGTAGCTGAAAGCGGTCGCATCGGCCACCGGCCACAGCAGTGCCGCCTGGCGCAGGTCGAGCCGGCCAGGCGCAGTGACGGCAACCGCGGACGCTTCCACCGAAAACCAGGCCTGCTCACCCCGCAGACCCAGGAAGATCGCGGCACCGGGGCCGCCCCCGATGTCGGCGCCGGTCAGCGCCAGTGGCTGGTCATCAGCACCGGTGAAGGCACTGCCGTCCTGGTCAAGCACGAGAACCCGCGCATCCGGCCACAGGCGTGCCAGCACATCGGCATCTTCGCGCAGGGCATCGGCGCGCTCCAGCGGTTCGCCAATGAAGGCGAAACCGGACAGCGGCGAAAGAATATTGGACATCCAGCAAGCCTGCCGCCATTCGATGCGGGTGGCAAGGTCGGCGCTGTGCGCATTCTGCTGTGAGGTGTGGAGACCGCTCGACACACCTGGCGCGAAGCGCAGGCCCCGCGCCCTGCAATCACATGCTGAAGCTGCTGCCGCAACCGCAGGTGGTCTTCGCGTTCGGATTGCGGATCACGAACTGCGCGCCGGTCAGGCTCTCGGTGTAATCCACTTCAGCCCCCATCAGGTACTGCAGGCTGAGCGGGTCGACCAGCAGGGTCACCCCGCTGGTCTGTACCGCCAGATCGTCCTCGGCACGGTTCTCGTCGAACTCGAAACCGTACTGGAAGCCCGAACAGCCGCCACCCTCGATATACACACGCAGCGCCAGATCGGGGTTGCCCTCTTCCTGGATCAACGACTTGACCTTGGAGGCCGCTGCTTCGGTGAAGTTCAGCGGCCGCTCCAGCGACTGGTAATCGGGCGCGGCCGCCGTGGGGGCGCCCGGCAGGGAGACTAGCGTGCTCATGGCATCAGCATGGGGGCACCGGCGGTGGCTTTCAAGCCATCGCTTCGGCCAGCTTGCGTCGGGCCGCGGTGTCGCCCTTGCCACTGGCGGGATCGCCGCTTTCGGGTGCAGGCAGGGCCGCCAGCGGTGCGCTGGCATGGATCAGGCGTCCATTCAGCTGGGCCCCGGCGTTCATCTCCACCACCTCGTAGTGGACATTGCCGTTGACCCGCGCGCTCGGGGTCAGTTCGACCTTTTCGGTGGCGTGGACATCCCCCTCCAGGCGGCCGCTGATGACCACCACCTGGGCACGGATCTCCCCTTCGATCACGCCATGCTCGGCGAGCGTCAGGGTCGCGGTGCTGGCGCCTTCGGCGGCGATCACCTTGCCATGGATGCGACCTTCCACGTACAGGCCACCACTGAACTCCACATCACCGCGGATCACCACCTGGTTGCCGATCAGGGCATCCACCACCAGCTGGCCGTCACGGTTGGATTTGCTGTTTCCGAACATCTGCCTACTCCCCTTTGCTGGCCGGCGCGCCGGCCTGTTTCCAGTCGAATACCTGGGTGGCGCCCCCCGCACCACTCCCCAATGTCACCCGCACGCGTTGCGGAGTGAAGTCAGCCGGCAGCATCACGCTGCCGGTGAGCTGCTGGAAGTACCGGAACGAGTAGTCCTGTCCCGGCACCTTGCTGCGCTGGTGCAGATCATCCCAGCTGATCGTGGCCAGCTTGCCGTTCTTCACGCCTTCCACGGTGAAACGCATCTGCCCCTGGCTGATGGCCCCGCGGTTGAGGTTCTGGGTCAGCACGGCGGTGTACTGCCAGGTGCCGGCCGATTCCGGGCTGAACTCGATCGAGTGGGTGTTCAGGCCCTTGCGCTGGCTGGTCGAACCGACCAGGCGCTCATAGAAGGCGACGTCCGCGCGCAACCCGGCGATCTCTTCGTCGCGCTCGGCGAGCGAGGACTGCACTTCGTTGTTGGCGGCGCGGCTGATGCGGTCGGAGGCTTCCAGCGTGGCCTGCTTCTGGCGCAGTTCGGTCAGCTGCGCCTGCAGGCTCTCGGCACGCTTCTCGGCCGCCTGCAACCGTTGTCCCTGCTCGCCACGCGGCGCCCCCATCCAGCAGCCTCCGATCGTGGCCAGCACCAGGCTGAGCAGCCAGATGCCTCCAATCACCCACAGGCGACGGCGGTCCGCGGGCGGATGTGACGCGCCGGGCAGGCGGACCTGCACGCGCATGGGAGGACGGTTGGTCATGGGTAGATCCCGTGGCATCGCGGGCGCGACACCGGCACGGCCCGTGTGGCAAACGACGGGCTAGTGTATGACAGGATCGGCAGGATTCCTGCGCTGGAGGCGACCGAGGTCTGTGGCGTTCAGGCACGCCATCGTCGATAGTGTGGCCCCTCGCACAGTTCCGCCGTCGGAGCATCGCCATGACCGAAGCCCACCTGTTCGTGATCGGCATCCTGCTGGCCTGGCTGGCCGGCATCCGTGTCTACCTCACCGTCTTCGGTGTCGGCCTGGCCGGCCTGCTCGGCTGGGTCGACCTGCCGCCCGCCCTGCAGGCGACCGAGTCGTGGTGGGTGCTGGGTACCTCAGCGGCGCTGGCCGTGACCGAGTTCTTTGCCGACAAGATTCCCGGCGTGGATTCGGTCTGGGACCTGGTGCAGACCCTTGCCCGGGTCCCCGCCGGAGCCTTCCTCGCCGCCGCCACCCTGTCGCCGGATGGGCAGCTGGGTACCGGTGCGCTCGCTGCCGGCGCCGGCGTTGCCCTGGCCAGCCATGGCCTGAAGGCGGGCACCCGTGCCCTGCTCAACACCTCGCCGGAGCCGGCCAGCAACTGGGTCGCCTCGATCGCCGAAGACACCGTGGTGGTTGGCGGCCTGGCATTGGCCCTGGCACACCCCTGGATCGCGCTGGTCGTGGTGCTGGCATGCAGCCTGGCCGGCGCATTGCTGGTCTGGCTGGCATGGCGCGCTCTGTGGCGCGGCGTGCGTTGGCTTGCCCGTGCCGGCAACGGGACTGACCGGCAACAGCCACGCACCGGTTGAATGCCGGGCGTGTCGCATAATGGCTGCGATCATCAGGAGTCCCCATGGCCGCAATTGAATCCCCCGCAGGCGTCCGCCCGGGGCGCGCTGAAACGCCACCGGCCGATCATTGGCAACGCTGGGCCACTGCGGTGGTGGACGCGGGTGCCTCCCCGTCGGTTTCGTCCAGCGTCGCCGACAGTGGGCCTGCCTCCGGCGGTGCTCCGCCGCCGCTGCCGGGCGTCACCTCACAGCCCGAGGCGGGCAACCACGACCCGGCACCGGCGCCGGCGGATTCACCGTACCGCGTGCTGATCGTCGAGGACGACCGTGCGCAGGCTCTGTTCGCGCAGAGCGTGCTGCACGGCGCCGGCATGCAGGCCATCGTGCTCAGCGATGCCGAAGGCGTCCAGCAATCGATCAAGGACCATCGCCCTGACCTGATCCTGATGGACCTGCACCTGCCCGGCCTGGACGGCATGCGGCTGACGGCGATGATTCGCCAGCAGCCCGGCCTGCAGTTGCTGCCCATCGTGTTCCTCAGCGGCGATCCCGATCCGGAGCGGCAGTTCGAAGTGCTCGACAGCGGTGCCGACGACTACCTGAACAAGCCGATCCGACCGCGGCACCTGATCGCGGCGGTCGCCAACCGCATCCGCCGTGCCCGTGCGCAGGCGGCAACCCTGCCCGGCGCCTCCGGCACGCCGGCCACCAGCAATCCTGAAACCGGCCTGCCGACGCGCCATCATGTGCTGCAGCAGCTCAATGCCGCCCTGGCCCACCATGATCGTGGCGGCCTGTTCTTCATCGAGGTGGCCAGCGCGCTGGGCCTGCGCGAGCGCTATGGCTACGCTGCGTTCGAACGGCTGATGGTGCAGGCCGGACAACGCTTGGCCGAGGCCGGCCATCCGCACCTGCTGGCGCGCCTGAACGACAACAGTTTCCTGCTGCTGGCGCGTGATGCCGATGAGGACAGGCTGGAGAGCGTGGCCGCCACCCTGCGCGAGCAGCTCTCCGCGAGGGCCTTCGTGATCCGCGATGACGAATCGGTGCACCTGCGTGGCGTGGTCGGCTATGCACCGCTGTCGCCCGGCTTCGAGGATGCCGCCAGTGCGCTGGAAGCCGTCGAGCGCACGACCCTGCAGGCACGCCTGCTCAGTGCCGGCGTGGCCGGCCACGTGCATCGGCAGGCCATCAGCGAACAGGAGCATCTGGCCCTGCTGGAAGGCCAGCTGGAACTGGCTTACCAACCCATCGTCGCCGTCGCCGGTGGAGGCAGCGCGCAGTACCAGGTCCTGCTGCGGCTGCGCCAGGCCGACGGCACCGTGCTGACCGCCGGACAGGTGATTCCGGCCGCCGAAGCCGCCGGCCGCATCGCCGACCTCGACCAGCAGGTGCTGGACCATGCGCTGGGCCTGCTGGATCTGTACCGGCATGCCACCCAGCCTCTCAATCTGTTCGTCTCGCAGTCGCTGCGTACCCTGCAACGCGACGCCTTCGCCGACTGGCTGCTGGAGTCGCTGCAGCAGCGCGACCTGCCAGGCAGCGCGCTGGTCATCGACGTGCGCCTGCCTGATGCGCTGATCCACACCGTGCCGCTGCAGCAGTTCTGTCAGCGCATGGCGCAGGCCGGCGTGCGCTTCTGCCTGAGCCAGTTCGAGCCCGGCAACGATGCCGACGCGCTGCTGGGCCAGCTGCCGCTTTCGTTCGTACGCATGGCTGCACGCTTCTCCAGCAGCCACGCCAATCCAGGCACGCGCGAAGAACTGCGCAGGGCGATCGAGCGGGCGCACGGCGCCGGTCTGCAGATCATCGGGCAGCAGATCGAAGATCCGCAGGCAGCGGCCGCGATGTGGGTGGGAGGGGTCGACTACATCCAGGGCAACATGGTGCAGTCCGCCGGCAGCGACCTGAACTTCGACTTCCACAACGCGGTACTCTGACATGCCGCTGTGGGCGGTGCTGCTGGTGGCCCTGGCCGTGGCGGCCATCGCGCTGCTGCTGGCGGGGCTGCGCCTGCGCACGCGCAGCCAGGCGCTGGCCGCACTGCAACGGGATCGTGCCGCGCTGGCCAGCGAGCGCGACCAGCTGCGCCGCACCACCGAGCGCCAGGGCCAGCTCGAACAGCAGTTGCTGCAGGCCAAGCAGGCGGCCGAGGCGGCGGTGCTGGCCAAGGGCGAGTTCCTGGCCACGATGAGCCACGAGATCCGTACGCCGCTCAACGGCATCCTGCCGATGCTGGAGCTGATCGCGCGTGGCCCGCTGGGCGAGGATCAGCGGCAGATGCTGGCCACCGCATCGGCCAGCTCGCAGCAACTGCTGCGTATCGTCGACGACATCCTCGATTACTCGCGGTTGGAAGCACAGGCACTGGAGCTGGAGATCACCAGCTTCAATCTGCGCGAGCTGCTCGACGCCGTGGTGCAGCTGATGCAGCGCGCTGCCGACGCCAAGGGACTGGCACTGGCGCTGCAACTGGATCCGACGGTCCGCCTTCCCGTGCGCGGCGATCCGGTGCGCCTGCGCCAGGTGCTGAGCAACCTTCTGGCCAATGCCATCAAGTTCACGGCACGCGGCCAGGTGCAGCTGCGCGTGCAACGGCTGGGCGAAGGTCCGGCCCAGCACCAGTTGCGCTTCGAAGTGATCGACACCGGCATCGGCATCGACGAGGCCCAGCAGGCACGCCTGTTCCAGTCCTTCAGCCAGGCCGATGCGTCGACCACCCGCATCTATGGTGGCACCGGCCTGGGCCTGGCCATCTGCAAACGCATCATCGACCTGATGCACGGCCACATCGGCGTCCAGTCGACCCCCGGCCAGGGCGCCCGCTTCTGGTTCGAGATTCCGTTGTTGAAGGTTCCCGGCGACCTGCCGGCGATGGCACGCGCACCGGCCACCCTGCTGCTGTTCAGTGCCGACAGCCACCTGCAGGCGCGCATCGAACGCATTGCCGCCCATCACGAGCTGCAGGTGCAGGTCATCGACGGGATGGACGCGCTGGCCGAGCGGCTGCGAGCCGTGCCCCGCCCCGGGCACGCTGCGCCGGCCTGGCTGCTGATCGATGCGCCTGCGCGCCGCAGCGGCGGAACCCGCCTGCGGCAGGCGCTGGCTGCGCGCGGTGAGGACGACACGCTGCAGGTGCTGTGGCTGCAGGACGAGCCGCTGCCCGCGCAGGAGCGCCATCGCCAGCTGCCGGTCGCCTTCGAGGATGCCGCCCTGCACGCCCTGCTTGCCACGCCCACCGCCAGCGCGCGCCCGTCCGCCTGGCTGGCTGCCGCCGAAGAGGGCCAGGCACCGGCTGCCCTGCCAGCGCTCGGTCTACGCGTGCTGCTGGTGGAGGACAACACGGTCAACCGCATGGTGGCCGAACACCTGCTGCGGGTATTCCAGTGCGAGGTCCGCAACGCCGCCGATGGCGAGCAGGCACTGGTCGCGCTGCGCGAAGGCGGTGTGGACGTGGTGCTGATGGACTGCCAGATGCCGGTGCTGGACGGTTACGCCGCGACGCGCCAGTGGCGCGAGGAAGAGATCGCAGCCGGAGGCCGGCGCCTGCCGATCATCGCCATGACCGCCAATGCCATGGCCGGTGATCGCGAACGCTGCCTGCGAGCAGGCATGGACGATTACCTGTCCAAACCGATCGCGCGCGACACGCTGCACGCGCTGCTGCTGCGCTGGGGCCCCAAAGCCCTCCCCACGCCGGCAGTTCCGGCGGCGGCAGCGAAGGCCGGTCCAGAACCTGTCGCCCACCCGGTTCTGGACCGGAACGTGCTGGACGAGCTGCAGGCGGTCATCGGTGATGCCGCCACGCAGATCGTATCGGTGTACCTGGAAGACGCACCGGCGATGGTGCAGGCGCTGCAGCAGGCGGCGCAGGACCACGATGGCCAGCGCCTGCAGGCAGTCGCGCACAGCCTGAAGTCCTCCAGCGCGAATGTCGGCGCGATGTCGCTGTCGGCGGTCGCACAGCGGATCGAGCACGAGGCCCGCGCCGGCAGTCTGCAGCGCCCCGCCGTTGCGGTTGCGCTGCTGGTGGCCGAATTCGCCCGGGCACGGGTGGCGCTGGGCGGGTACCTGGCACAGCATCGCGCCGGCCAGGCGGGCTGACTCACTCTTCGAGCTTGCTCAGCAGGTACTTCGGTTCGCCGATGCGCTCGATCAGGTCCAGCTGCGTTTCCAGCCAGTCGATATGCTCTTCCTCCGAATCGAGGATCTTCACGAACAGCTGGCGGCTCACATAGTCGCCGACCGAATCGGCATAGGCCACCGCCTCGCGCAGGGTGACCACGCCATCACGCTCGAGCGAAAGGTCACACTGCAGGATCTCGGTCGGGTTCTCGCCGATGCGCAGCTTGCCCAGCGCCTGGAAGTTCGGCAGTCCTTCAAGGAACAGGATGCGGTCGGCGAGCATGTCGGCATGCTTCATCTCGTCGATCGATTCCTTGTACTCATGCTCGGCAAGTTCCTTGATGCCCCAGTTCTTCAGCATCTTGGCGTGCAGGAAATACTGGTTGATCGCGGTCAGCTCGTTGTAGAGGACCTTGTTGAGGAATTCGATGACCTTGGTGTCGCCCTTCATGGGGATACTCCTGCACGCTGAAAACGCAGGCACTTTACCGCCTTGCGTGCGGTCGTGAAGGAACGCGAATCGTGCGCATTGGCCTGTGCGGCCGCACGTGAGGGATGCGCAGGCGCGGTATCAACGCACCGCGGAAAAGACAGTCAGGCGACCTGGGCCAGACCGAGCACCGGCAGCGGCAGATCGTGGGTGGCGCGTGCCTTGGCCAGCAGCTCGCCGGCCATGTCCAGACAGGACCCGCAGGTCGCGCCGCATCCGGTGCGCATGGTCAGCTCGGCCACCGACGTCACGCCATGGCTGGCGGCTTCGCGGATCTGGTGGTCGGTGACTCCGTTGCAGATGCAGACGTACACAGGCGGGAACCGGGCTGACAGGCCAGAAGCGGCCTGGTCGCTATTCCAATGGAAACGAGAATGGTTGTCAATCAGAGACCTGAACCATTCTCGATACCGTTCAGGCGGTCAGCTCGTCGGTCCTTCCTGCGCCTTTTTGGGCCAGTAGCCCCTGCTGCGCGGCCGCTTGCGCGGACGGTCGTGCCCCGCGGTGTTGCCGGGCATCCACGCTTCCGCTGCGCTCTTCGGCATGGCAGTGACGCCCTGCCCCGCCACCCCGCGCGCCAACGGCGCCAGGTGTCGCAGCGCGCGCGCGTAGACGCCGCGCTTGAACATCACCACATGCTCCACCGGATACCAGAAATCCACCCAGCGCCAGTGATCGAACTCCGGCGAATCGGTATGGTCCAGGCACACATGGGATTCGTCACCGGTCAGGCGCAGCAGGAACCAGACCTGCTTCTGGCCGATGCAGACCTGCCGTTCATTGCGGCGGACTGCCCGCGCCGGCAGCTTGTAGCGCAGCCAGCCGGGCGTTGCCCCCAGCACTTCCACGTGCTCAGGCAGCAGGCCGGTCTCTTCCTGCAGTTCGCGATACATGGCCTCGACGGGCGTCTCGTCGGTGTTCATCCCACCCTGCGGGAACTGCCAGCCATCCCGGCGCACGCGTCGTGCCCAGAACACCTGCCCGTCCTGCCGCATCAGCACGATGCCGACGTTCGGTCGATAGCCGTCCGGATCGATCACGATGCGGACTCCTAAAAAAATCTACTGGTCAGGACTATCCCACGCCGCCTGTCAGGCGACAAGCGCGGCACAAATGTGTTGACAGTCCCACGGCGTATCAGCAGAATAGCGGGCTCACCAAGGCTATGTAGCTCAGCCGGTTAGAGCACAGCACTCATAATGCTGGGGTCGGTGGTTCGAGTCCACCCATAGCCACCATGCTGAAGTTGTTTTTCAGCGTGAAAAGTGAGAAAATAGTTACACGATACATTGCCCCGTCGCCAAGCGGTAAGGCACCTGACTCTGACTCAGGCATTCGGTGGTTCGAATCCATCCGGGGCAGCCAAATTAAACGCAGAAGGCCAGATCGAAAGATCTGGCCTTCTGCGTTTCTGGGCTCCGCGGGGGCTCCCCTCCAGAGAGAACCCCGGTTGTTCGCAGGAATGGGCCCTGACCCCACTCTCTCCAATGCACAACCCCGAAACGGCAAAAGCCCGGCCAAAGCCGGGCTTTTGCTTTTTCCAACCAGCGGGCTCCCGGAGGAGCCCAGCCAGGCGCAGTGGATCAGCGCTTGGAGAACTGGGTGGCGCGACGGGCCTTGTGCAGACCGACCTTCTTACGCTCGACTTCACGGGCGTCACGGGTCATGAAGCCAGCCTTGCGCAGCTCGGACTTCAGGGTTTCGTCATACTCGACCAGCGCACGGGCGATGCCCAGACGGATCGCACCGGCCTGGCCGGTGGTGCCGCCGCCGGTGGCGGTGACCAGGATGTCGAAGCTTTCGGTGTTCTTGGTCAGCTCGAGCGGCTGGCGCACGATCATGCGCGCGGTCTCACGACCGAAGAACTCGTCCAGCGGACGGCCATTGACGGTGATGTTGCCCGAACCCTTGCGCAGGAACACGCGAGCGGTGGAGGACTTGCGGCGGCCAGTGCCGTAGTTTTGAGTGATAGCCATGATTAGATATCCAGAACCTGCGGCTGCTGTGCGGCGTGCGGATGCTCAGTGCCGGCGTAGACCTTGAGCTTGCGGTACATCTGGCGACCCAGCGGGCCCTTCGGCAGCATGCCCTTCACGGCGATCTCGATCACGCGCTCCGGGTGGCGCTCCAGCGCCTGGGCCAGGGACTCGGTCTTCAGGTTGCCGATGTAACCGGTGAAACGGTGATACATCTTGTCCTGCAGCTTCTTGCCGGTGACGGCAATCTTTTCTGCATTGATGACGACCAGGTAGTCGCCGGTATCAACGTGCGGGGTGTAGACCGGCTTGTGCTTGCCACGCAGACGGCGGGCCAGCTCGGTGGCGAGACGGCCCAGGGTCTTGCCCTCGGCGTCGACGAGGTACCAGTCGCGCTGGACGGTCTCGTTCTTGGCAGTGAAAGTGCTCATGAAGAACTCTAGGTTAGGTCGGGCTCATTGCGGCGAAGGACTCGCCGGAACTCTGCCACGCGTTGTGAAAGGTGAAGCGCAAGAGGCGGGATTGTACGCAGGTCCAGGCCCCGGCGCAAGCCGCCCCCTGTCCCGGGTTGGCAGGGGCGCGGGCGCGGGCGAGAATCGGCGGGTCTCCCGCCCCACCGTATCGCCATGACCGTGCTCCGCCAGACCACCCCGCTGGACCACCTGCTGACCGAAGCCCAGCGCGCCCTGGACACGGTGTTCGGCAACCCGCCGGCCAGCCGCCCCTATCCGGCGGTGGACACCGACGAGCCGGGCATGGACGCCCGCCAGCGCCGCCATGCGGCCGGGCTGATGCGGATCAACCACGTCGGCGAGGTCTGCGCGCAGGGCCTGTATTTCGGCCAGGCCGCCGTGGCCCGCGACCCGGCCACCCGCGAGCATCTGCTGGAGGCAGCGCAGGAGGAAACCGACCACCTGGCGTGGTGTGCCACCCGCCTGGCCGAACTGGACAGCCGGCCGAGCCTGTTCAACCCGCTCTGGTACGCAGGCAGTTACACCATCGGCACCCTGGCCGGGCTGCGCGGTGATGGCTGGAACCTGGGTTTTGTGGTCGAGACCGAACGCCAGGTCGAGGCCCACCTGGATGAGCATCTGGTCGATCTCCCGGCCGCCGACCTGCGCAGCCGCGCGGTCATCGAAGTGATGAAGCAGGACGAGGCCCGGCATGCGGACCATGCCGAGCAGGCCGGCGCCCGCCGCCTGCCCTTCCCGATTCCGGGGGCGATGGCGCTGGCCTCGAAGGTGATGAAGAGCATCGCGTACCGCCTCTGAACGGCCGCCGCGCATGGCCCGGCGCTGCCGGCTACGCGGCATCGGACGCCTCGGCGCCGGCTCAGTTCGGCGACACCAGCTTCAGGCCGATCACACCGGCGACGATCAGGCCCACGCAGGCCAGGCGGGCCGGTGAAGCACTGTCGTTGAACAGGTAGATGCCCAGCACTGCCACGCCCATGGCCCCGATGCCGGTCCAGATGGCATAGGCCGTGCCGACCGGAATGCTCTTCATGGCCTGGCTCATCAGGTACAGGCTGATCAGCGCGGAAACGACCGTGGCGGCCGTGGGCAGTGGCTTGCTGAAGCCTTCGGAGTACTTCATTCCAAGCGCGAAGCCGATCTCGAACAGGCCGGCCAGCAGCAGGTAGATCCAGGGCATGGGTGGGGGTCCTTACCTAGTGGTTGAAAAACGAAACGGCCCGGTGTCTTCACACCGGGCCGTAGGTCGGTACATCGCCGTGGAACTATGAATTGCGCAGCACGCAGGTTCCACGGGGCGGGTCGTCCCGCCTGGGTGACGATGCCTGCCGGCATCGCACAGGGGTGTTACTCGGACAGATTGCGACCGTGGAACAGCTCTTCGATCTCACGCTTGAGCAGCGCCTCGATCTTCATGCGTTCCTTGAACGACAGGTTCCTGGCCTTTTCCTCGAACAGGTACTGATCCAGGTCGAAGTCCTTCAGGTGCATCTTCGTGTGGAAGATGTTCTCCTGGTAGACGTTGACGTCGAACATCTCGTAACGCGACTTGATGTTCTTGGCCAGGAAGTTCTGGATCGAATTGATCTTGTGATCGATGAAGTGCTTCTTGCCCTTCACATCGCGGGTGAAGCCACGGACGCGGTAGTCCATGATCACGATGTCCGATTCCAGGCTCTCGATCAGGTAGTTCAGGGCCTTCAGCGGCGAAATGACGCCACAGGTGGCCACGTCGATGTCCGCGCGGAACGTCGCGATGCCTTCCTGCGGATGGGTTTCCGGGTAGGTATGGACGGTGATGTGGCTCTTGTCCATGTGCGCGACCACGGCGTCGGAGATCAGCTCCTTGCCCGCCAGCTTCTTGTCGATCACCGGCTCTTCGGAGATCAGGATGGTCACCGAGGCACCCTGCGGATCGTAGTCCTGGCGGGCCACGTTCAGGATGTTGGCGCCGATGATCTCGGCGACATCGGTCAAGATTTGAGTCAGCCTGTCGGCGTTGTACTCTTCATCGATGTATTCAATGTAACGCTGACGCTCCTCTTCGGTGCGCGCGTAACACACGTCATAGATGTTGAAGCTCAGCGCCTTGGTGAGGTTGTTGAAACCCTGCAACCTCAGGCGAGGCAACGGCTTGACCACGGCGGTCGATTCCTGTGTAAGAAGAGAAAGGGTGAATTATGGGGCAAACCGCCCCCGGGGGGAACGTGAAGACGCAAGAGTTCTGGCACACTGTTTGCCCTTAACAATTGCGCTGGTTAAGCTCCGCTATCGACCCCGTGAATCCGTTCATGCGCAGAGGGAGCGCCCCTATCGTGTCAACCGTGCGCCTAGCTAGCAGTCCACTGGCCCTGGATATCGCAACAATCGATCGTTTCCTGGCGCACAGCCACAGGCGGCGATATCCCACCCGGACCGACGTCTTCCGACCAGGAGACCCGGCGGGAACCCTGTATTACGTCATCAGCGGCTCGGTTTCGATCATGGCCGAGGAAGATGACGATCGTGAGCTGGTGCTGGGCTACTTCGGTGCCGGCGAGTTCGTCGGCGAGATGGGCCTGTTCGTGGAATCGGACCGCCGCGAAGTGATCCTGCGGACCCGCACCGCCTGCGAGCTGGCCGAGATCAGCTACGAGCGCCTGCATCAGCTGTTCCTTGGCCCGCTGTCGGCCGACGCCCCGCGCCTGCTGTACGCGCTGGGCCAGCAGATCTCCAAGCGTCTGCTCGACACCAGCCGCAAGGCCAGCCGCCTGGCGTTCCTGGACGTTACCGACCGCATCGTTCGCACCCTGCACGATCTGGCCCAGGAGCCGGAGGCGATGAGCCACCCGCAGGGCAGCCAGCTGCGCGTTTCGCGGCAGGAGCTGGCGCGCCTGGTCGGCTGCTCGCGTGAGATGGCCGGCCGCGTGCTGAAGAAGCTGCAGACCGACGGGCTGCTGCATGCCCGCGGCAAGACCGTGGTGCTTTACGGCACCCGTTGAACGTTGAGCACCCGGTGGGTGCGGACCTTGGTCCGCACTCCTTCGCGCGCTAGGCTCGGTGCATGGAACTGAGCAGCGAATTCTGGTGGTTCATCCTCATCGGCCTCGGTGCGCAGCTGGTCGATGGAGCGCTGGGCATGGCCTTCGGCCTGGTCTCCTCATCGGTGATGCTGAGCATGGGATTGCCGCCGGCGCAGGTCAGCGCCAGCATCCACACCGCCGAAGTGTTCACCACCGGCGCCTCCGGTGTGTCGCATCTTGCGGCTGGCAATGTCGATAAACGCCTGTTCGTGCGCTTGGCGCTGCCCGGCGCGATCGGGGGTGCGATCGGTGCCTATGTACTCGCCCAACTGCCCGGCGATTTCATCCGCCCGTTGATCTACCTCTACCTGCTGGTGCTTGCCATCGTCATCCTGGCCCGTGCTGCCGGGCGCTGGATGCCCAGCGGCGAGATCCGCCGCGTGCCGGTTCTGGGCTTCTTCGCCGGCCTTCTGGACGCCAGCGGCGGCGGTGGCTGGGGCCCGATCGCCACGTCCACCCTGCTGGCGCGTGGCGGCCAGGCCCGTACCACCATCGGCACGGTCAACGCGGCCGAGTTCGTGGTCACCCTGACCATCTCGGCCACCTTCCTGCTGTCGATGGGGGTGCAGCACCTGCAGATCGTCGCCGGGCTGCTGATCGGCGGCATGATGGCCGCGCCGGTGGCCGCGATCCTGGTCAAGCGGGTCAAGGAACGCTGGGTACTGGTCGCGGTTGGCGTGCTGGTACTGGGCATCAGCCTGTTCCAGATCGGCCACGCGGTGACCGGGTACCTGGCGCGCTGACCGCGCTCCGCGCCCGCCGGCAGTACGCTGCGGAAGAACGCCACCTTGCCCGGCTTCGGGTTGACCACCACCGGCGCCTTCGCCGCCAGCAGCAGCGGCAGATCCGCAGTGCTGTCGGAGTAGGCAATGTCGATGTCGCCATAGCCACGTTCACGCAGCATGCGCATCTTCTCTTCGTTGTGGCAGTGACGGGTCGGCCCCACCCCTCCCAGGCGCGGCCCGACCTCCGTGCCGATGACCGGCACGTCCTGGTGCGCAACGAAGGCCAGGATCGCGCGGGCCAGTTCGGGCGGGGCGCCCGTGGCCACCACCACGCGATCCCCCTTTGCACGGTGCGCGGCGAACACCTCCAGCGCCTGCGGCAGCAGCTTGGCGCGCATCTGCGCCTCGTTCCTGATCACGTAGGCGTCGATCACCCGGTTGAACTCGCGCGCACGATGCAGGCCGAAGCTGCCGATCCACACGTAGATCGAAATGCCGGCACGGCGGGTCGGCAGCATCGCCACCATCGGCCCGGCGATCGGGGTGACCAGCAGCGCCGCGAGCATGCGCAACGGGTTGCGCTTGATCAGCGAGGCGAACAGGTGCGTGCCCGAATCACCGTCGTACAGGGTGTGATCGAAGTCGAAGACCACCAGCGGCGCATCCGCGCGTGGCGTCGGGTAATGCGTTTTCATGCCGCGAAGAATAGCTGACGCAGGCCCTCGCCCGGCTCTTCCACGCGCATGAAGGCCTCGCCGACCAGGAACGCGTGGATGCCGGCATCACGCATCAGCGCCACGTCCTGGGGCCCGAGGATGCCGCTCTCGGTCACCAGCAGGCGGTCGCGCGGCACGGCCAGGCGCATGTCCAGGGTGGTCTGCAGCGAGACCTCGAAGGTGCGCAGGTTGCGGTTGTTGATGCCGATCATCGGCGCCGGCACCTGCAGCGCACGCTCCAGCTCGTCGATGTCGTGCACTTCCACCAGCACGTCCATGCCCAGCGACAGTGCCAGTTCCGACAGCGTGGCCAGCTGGGTATCGTCCAGCGCCGCCACGATCAGCAGGATGCAGTCAGCGCCCAGCACGCGCGCCTCGTACACCTGGTAGGCATCGATCACGAAGTCCTTGCGCAGCACCGGCAGCGTGCAGGCCTCGCGGGCCTGCTGCAGGTAGGCGTCGGCGCCCTGGAAGAAATCCACGTCGGTCAGCACCGACAGGCAGCTGGCACCACCGAACTCGTAGCTGACCGCGATGTCGGCCGGGCGGAAATCCGGGCGGATCACGCCCTTGGAGGGGCTGGCCTTCTTCACTTCGGCGATCACCGCGGGGTCGCCGTTGGCCACCGCCGCCTGCAACGCGCGCACGAAGCCACGTACCGGCGGGGCGCTGGCCACGGCGGCCTGAAGCTCCCCGAGCGGGCGCTGGGCGCGGCGCTGGGCTACTTCTTCGGCCTTGCGGGCCAGGATCGTCTGCAGGATGTCGCTCATCGTCTTCGGTTCGGTGCGGGGGCGGTGAGGACGGCCATTATCGGCCATCGACGGGGTCAGGCTGAACCACGCGCTCAGGCAACCAGTGCGCGGGTGGTCTCGATGTACTGGTGCAGGCGCTGGCGGGCGCTGCCATTGGCGATGGCGGCGCGGGCACGGGCCAGGCCATCGCCGATGTCGTCGGCCACGCCGGCCACGTACAGCGCGGCGCCGGCATTGAGCGCGACGATGTCCAGCGCGGGGCCGGGCTCGTTGTCCAGCACCGCGCGCAGCAGGGCAATGGACTGCTCCGGGCCATCCACGCGCAGGTTGCGGCTGGCCGACATGGCGATGCCGAAGTCCTCCGGGTGGATCTCGTACTCGCGCACCCTGCCGTCGCGCAATTCGCCGACCAGGGTGCCGGCGCCCAGCGAGATCTCGTCCATGTTGTCGCGGCCCCAGACCACCATGGCGCGCTCGGTACCCAGTTCGCGCAGCACGCGCGCCTGGATACCCACCAGATCGGGGTGGAACACGCCCATCAGCACCGACGGTGCGCTGGCCGGATTGGTGAGCGGGCCGAGGATGTTGAAGATGGTGCGCACGCCCATCTCGCGGCGCACCGGCGCCACCACCTTCATCGACGGGTGGTGGATCGGCGCGAACATGAAACCGATCCCGGTCCGCTCGATGGCCGCGGCCACCTGCTCCGGCTGCAGCTCGATCACCGCGCCCAGTGCCTCCAGCGCGTCGGCGCTGCCGGACTTGGACGACACGCTGCGGTTGCCATGCTTGGCCACGCGCGCGCCGGCAGCCGCCGCGACGAACATCGCGCAGGTGGAGATGTTGAAGGTATGCGAACCATCGCCCCCCGTGCCGACGATATCGACCAGGTTGGAGGTATCGGCCACCGGCACCGGCCGGGCGAATTCACGCATCACGGTGGCCGCCGCGGCGATTTCGTCCACGGTCTCCTTCTTCACGCGCAGGCCGGTGAGGATGGCTGCCGTCATCATCGGCGAAACATCGCCACGCATGATCTGCCGCATCAGGTCGACCATCTCGTCGAAGAAGATCTCGCGGTGCTCGATGGTGCGGTGCAGGGCTTCCTGGGGGGAGAAGCTCATCGGGATTGCTCCTTGGACTCAGGCGGCCGGTCGCTGCAGGAAATTGCGCAGCAGGGCGTGGCCGTGTTCGGTGAGGATGGATTCGGGGTGGAACTGCACGCCTTCCACCGGGAAGTGGCGATGGCGCAGGCCCATGATCTCTTCGATCGAGCCGTCGTCGTTCTCGGTCCAGGCGGTCACTTCCAGCACATCGGGCAGGCTGTTCTTGTCCACCACCAGCGAGTGGTAACGGGTGGCCTGGTAGCGATCCGGCAGGCCGGCGAAGACGCCCTTGCCTTCATGGCGGATCGGCGAAGTCTTGCCGTGCATGATGTTGCCCGCGCGGATCACCGTGCCGCCATAGACCTGGCCGATGCCCTGGTGGCCCAGGCAGACACCGAGAATCGGCGTGGTCGGGCCCAGGCGTTCGATCAGCTGCAGCGACACACCCGCTTCGTTGGGCGTGCACGGGCCGGGCGAGATGACGATGCGCTCGGGCTTCTGCGCGGCGATCTCATCCACGCTCATTGCATCGTTGCGCACCACCTTCACCTCGGCACCCAGCGTCTGCAGGTACTGCACGAGGTTGTAGGTGAAGCTGTCGTAGTTGTCGATCATCCACAACATGGTCGGGTTCCGTCGCTTATCGGGAGTGGGCGTACACGTGGGTGCCGCACAGGGAGAGGGCCAGGTACAGCGGAAGGTGCCGCAGCGCAGGCCACGGCGCAGGGTGCCTTACAGGCCCTTGGCGGCCTGGGCGACGGCGCGGAACAGCGCGCGGCCCTTGTTCATCGTCTCGTCCCATTCCTTGTCCGGGTCCGAGTCGTAGACGATGCCGGCGCCGGCCTGCACGTACAGGCGGCCGTCCTTGATCACCGCGGTACGGATCGCGATCGCGGTATCGGCATCGCCGTGCCAACCGATGTAGCCGATGCTGCCGGCGTACACGTTGCGCTTGATCGGCTCCAGTTCGCGGATCACTTCCAGCGCGCGGATCTTCGGTGCGCCGCTGACGGTGCCGGCCGGGAAGGTGGCGCGCAGCACGTCGGCATAGCTAAGGCCCGGCTGCAGCTGCCCGGTCACCTCGCTGACGATGTGCATGACGTGGCTGTAGCGTTCAATCACGAACTGCTCGCCCACTTCCACCGTGCCGGCCTTTGATACGCGACCGGCATCGTTGCGGCCGAGATCGATCAGCATCAGGTGCTCGGCACGTTCTTTCGGATCGGCCAGCAGCTCGGCTTCCAGTGCCAGGTCCTGCTCGACGGTGGCGCCGCGCGGACGCGTGCCGGCGATCGGGCGTACGGTGACTTCGCCGTCCTGCAGCCGCACCAGGATTTCCGGCGAGGAGCCAACCACCTGCAGGTCGCCGACATCCAGGAAATACATGTACGGCGACGGGTTCAATGCGCGCAGCGCGCGGTACACGTCCACCGGGCGTGCGTTGAACGGCACGCTCAGGCGCTGGCTGAGCACCACCTGGAAGATGTCGCCGGCGCGGATGTATTCCTTGCTGCGCTGGACCGCATCGACGAAGCCATCGCGGGTGAAACCGGAGACGAAATCGGATTCATCCAGCACATCGCTGTTGAGCGGTGCGGGATAACCGGCACCCGGTGCACGCAGCTTTGCGGTGAGCGCATCCAGGCGCGCCTGCGCCTGCTCGAACGCGCCGTCGACGCGCGGGTCCGCGTGCACGATCAGGTACAGGCGGCCCTTGAGATTGTCGAATACCGCCAGCTCGTTGGAGTGCAGCAGCAGGATGTCCGGCGTGCCCAGTTCATCGCGGCCGGCCGGCGGTGCCAGGCGCGGCTCGATATAGCCGATGCACTCGAAACCGAACCAGCCGACCAGGCCACCGGTGAAGCCCGGCAGGCCCTCCAGCTTCGGCACCGAGTGGGCGCTGCGCAGCGCCTCGACTTCGGCAAACGGGTCGGCCACCTCGCGGGTTTCCACCACCTGGCCGTCTTCGCGCACGGTCAGCGTATGGCCATGGAAGGCATACACGCGGCGCGCCGGCAGGCCGATGATCGAGTAACGACCAAAGCGTTCGCCGCCTTCGACGGATTCAAACAGGTAGGTATTGGGGCCGTCGGCGAGCTTCAGATAGACCGAAAGCGGCGTGTCCAGGTCGGACAGCACTTCGCGGACAACGGGAATGTGGGTGTGGCCTTCAGCGGCCTGCAGCTGAAACTGAGCGTGCGAGTTCAAGACGACTTTCCTTCCGGGACACAGCGTTATGGGGGCGGACGACGGCAACGGGCCACCATCGCCACCAACGGCGTGCGGAAGAAAGGGTATGCGGGGTCGTCAGGCTGGACACCCCTTGACTGTATCGCAGCTTGGACGGGAGTGGAACCCCGCAGCGCCAGGCGTGGCAACCACGTTACGTGGCCAGCAGCGGGCAATCCGCCGGCAGATGCATGCGCACCCGGCCAGCCACGCAGTCGATGCGGAACCGCCGCGCCTGCACGGGCTCACCGTCCAGGTTCAGGGTCAGTGGCTGCGCCGACTCGAGCTGCAGCCAGGGCAGCCGGACGCGGGTGGCCACCCGTTCCAGCGCCGCTTCCTTGCCACCGGTCAGCATCTGCCCCAGCGTCGACGCCACCTCCCCCTCCAGTTCGGGCACGACGGTGACATCCAGCAGGCCGTCATCGATCAGTGCCTGTGGGCACAGCTGCTGGCCACCACCGGCCTGCCGGCCGTTGCCGATCCCCAGCGCGATGAAGCCGCCTTCCCAGGCGAAGTCCGGACCGTGCAGACGCGCGGTAATCGGCTCGATCCGCCCCAGCTTGGCGATGCCGGTGATCACGTAGGCCAGGCCACCGAGCATCTTCTTCAGGCCGGCATCGGTTTCCACGGTGACCTGCGTGCCGAAACCGCCACTGGCCAGGTTGGCGCACCACCAGGGCGTGCCATCGGCATCCACGCGCAGCAGATCGATGGCATGTGCCGTGGTCTGCCCGATCAGTGCGAGCGCGGCCTCCGGCTCGGCCGGAATGTTGGCCGAGGTGGCGAAGTCATTGGCGGTGCCCATCGGGACCAACGCCAGCGAAGGCAGGGCATCGGCGGACTCATCGCGGTGGGCCAGCGTTTCGGCCACCGCACTGAGCGTGCCGTCGCCCCCTGCCGCCACGATCACATCTACCCCATGGTCGATGGCCTCGGCCACGTAACGCTCGGCGTCACCCTCTTCCCAGGTGACCCGCACCTCCAGCTGCACGCCCCGCTCCCGCCACTGGCGCACCGCGTCGCGCAGCTCGTCATTGCCTGCGGACTTGCCGTTGAGGATCAGGCGCCAGCGCGGTGCGGTCATGCGGGGATTCCGGTGTGGGGTGGCACAGGCTAGCAACGCACCGTTTGCCGGCAGTGAATGTCACATGCGTGTCATTCAGCTCCCGGAGAATGGAAGGCCATAGCAGGGACGACGGATGGAGGCAGGATCAGCCTCCGACAGCTTCCAGGGCCGCACTCGCAGGGGTGCGGCCTTCTTGCTTCAGGCCCGGTCAACCGCTGGGGCATCGGCCATCCACGATCAGACGTGCCAGTGTGAGAGGCGACACCGACACCTCGGGCTACCTCTTGTCACCCATTCTCCGATGAATCGCGCGACACAGGAACGTGACCAAGCCTGCAACGGCAGCCAGATACCAGACGAGCGATCCCTCGGAGACGATCGGCGACAACACCGCCGATGCCAGCACCACCGACGCGGCGACAAGAAGACAGCAGATGATGTTCATACGCGCTCTTCAGCCGGAACACTTCGTGGCTACTGGACGGACGGGAAATCAGCGGGCCATCGTCAGGATTGCCAGTGCCTGTGCTGGTCCGATCCTGATGCCGCCACCGCCGCCCCAGTTGTTTGCGATATAGGCGCCCGCAATACAGCCTGCGGCGCTCCCCAACGCGCCGCCTCGTGAGCCGATGGCGCCCCCAACAGCGCAACCGATGGTTTCTGCAGAAACACCTGCGCCACCGGACACGCTGCCCATTTCTTCCAAAGTGATTTCCCTCACGCCACGTCTCCTGATAGTCCAGCAAACCAGCATTCGACAACCCCCCGTTTGATGAGTTGCATGCTGGTGTGCCGCTACCGTGGCATCGACGGCCTTTCCAAGGAATCAGGAGAATCCGGCTTGAAAACTAGGAGTTCTCTGTTCTGCGCATCCTGCGTCGTCGGACGTACGCACGTAAGGAACAACGACGCGGGAGGATTGCCTTCCGCCGGCCGGTCTACGGTCGGCGCTACCGGCTTCCCGCAAACGCCTTCAGCGCGTCGCCGTCGAGCCGGTATACGGTCCACTCATCCTGCGGTTTCGCGCCCGCTGCGGTGTAGAACTCGATGGCCGGCGTGTTCCAGTCCAGCACCGACCATTCGAAGCGACCGCAGCCTTCGGCGACCGCCTGCCGCGCGATGTATTTCAGCAGCGCCTTGCCAGCGCCCGCGCCCCGCTGCTGCGGGCTGACATACAGGTCTTCCAGGTAGATGCCCTTGCGGCCCAGCCAGGTGGAGTAGTTGTAGAAATACACCGCATAGCCGATGGCCTCGCCATCGGCTTCACAGATCAGCGCGCGGGCAGTTGCGTCGGGACCGAACAGGCTTTCGGCGATGCCGATCTCGTCGGTCTGCACCGAATGCTCGGCCCGCTCATAGATGGCCAGCTCACGGATGAAGCGCAGGATCAGGCCCGCGTCGGCGGCAGTGGCCGGGCGGATGTTCAACACGGCCACCGTGCTCATGCCTCAGCCCCGCGCCGCAGCGACGTTGGCGCGCATCTGCGCGATCACGTCCTGGTAAGGGGTCTTGGCATTGAAGATGGCCGAGCCGGCGACGAAGGTGTCGGCGCCCGCAGCCGCGATCTCGCCGATGTTGTCGGCCTTCACGCCACCGTCGATTTCCAGGCGGATGTCCTTGCCGCTGGCATCGATCTTCTGGCGGACCACGCGCAGCTTGTCCAGCGCCGAAGGAATGAAGGCCTGGCCGCCGAATCCCGGGTTGACCGACATCAGCAGCACCAGGTCCAGGTCATCCAGCACCCAGTCGAGGATGTCCACCGGCGTGGCCGGGTTCAGCACGATGCCCGGCTTGCAGCCCAGCGAACGGATCAGCTGGATCGTGCGGTGCACGTGGCGGCTGGCCTCCGGATGGAAGCTGATGTAGGTGGCACCGGCTTCGGCGAAGTCCGGGATGATGCGGTCGACCGGCTCGACCATCAGGTGCACGTCGATCGGCGCGGTCACGCCGTGCTTGCGCAGTGCCTGGCAGACCATCGGGCCGATGGTCAGGTTGGGTACGTAATGGTTGTCCATCACGTCGAAGTGGACCCAGTCCGCACCGGCGGCCAGGACGTTGTCGACTTCCTCGCCGAGGCGGGCGAAATCGGCGGACAGGATGGAGGGGGCGATGAGGCAGTGGGACATGGCCGGGCCTTGCAACGAGGGGAAAGGGGTCAGCGCTTGCGCAGGGTCTTGATGCGGTCGTAGGCGGCGTTGATGCGCCGCGACTTCTGCTCGGCCTGCTGCTGCAGCTCGGGGGCGGCGCCGCCAAGCTTGTCCGGGTGGTACTGCGAGATCAGCTTGCGGTAGGCGCGCTCGACCTCGGCATCGGTGGCCTCGGAGGTCAGCCCCAGCTCCCGGTACGGGTTCTCCTTGTTCAGGCGGAACCAATCCGAATCAAAGGCATGGCCGATCAGCAGGCCGACCACCGCGCCGAACAGCGGATTGGGCCGGAACAGCAGGGCGCCGGCGATGAATCCGAGCAGTTTTCCGTACCAGCGCATGGCGCTCCGGGGTCGACCGACGAAATGGACGCTCATTTTACGTCACAGCGGGCCCGGACGGCTTTACACTAGGCCGCCCGCTGGTCAGCGGGCCCGCCGGGTCCGTTGGGCAGCCGTATCGACAACGCCCCAGGAGTGCCCGTGCCAACCACGCTGTTGCAATCCGATCTCCCCGGCCTGCCCTTGCGCCACCGCGGCAAGGTGCGTGATGTGTTCGATATCCCGCGCGAGCGGCTGCCTGCAGGGACCCCGCCGGGCGACTACCTGCTGATGGTCGCCACCGATCGCCTGTCGGCGTTCGACGTGGTGCTGCCCGACCCGATCCCCGGCAAGGGCGAAATGCTCTGCCAGGTCTCCAATTTCTGGTTCGCCAAGACCGCGCACCTGATGCCCAATCACCTGACCGGCATCGACGTGGCCAGCGTGCTGCCTGAAGGCGTGGACCCGGCGCTGTACGCCCGGCGCGCCGTGGTCACCCGCAAGCTGAAGCCGGTGCCGGTGGAAGCGATCGCCCGCGGCTACCTGATCGGCAGCGGCTGGAAGGACTACCAGCGCACCGGCAAGGTCAGCGGCATCGACCTGCCCGATGGGCTGCGCCAGGCCGAGCAGCTGCCCGAACCGATCTTTACCCCCTCGACCAAGGCCGCGGTGGGCGACCATGACGAGAACATCGATTTCGATGCGATGGTGCGGCAGGTCGGCGCCGAACTGGCCGAGCGCGTGCGCGATGCCACCCTGCGCATCTACAAGTTCGCCGCCGATTACGCCCGCGAGCGCGGCATCATCCTGGCCGACACCAAGTTCGAGTTCGGCACCGATGCCGACGGCCGCCTGTACATCATGGACGAGATGCTGACGCCGGATTCATCGCGTTACTGGCCGGCCGACGAGTACGAAGTGGGCACCAGCCCGCCCAGCTACGACAAGCAGTTCGTGCGCGATTACCTGGAGACGCTGGACTGGGGCAAGACCGCCCCGGGCCCGAACATCCCGGCGGAGATCATCGAGCGCACCCGCGCCAAGTACGCCGAGGCGCTGCAGCGTTTGGCCGGGATCAGCGTCGACTGATCCCCTGCGCCCCCCGGTCGCAGCGACCGGGGGCGTCGTGCCCGGCAGCGCCCAGGGTGGCGCTGTGCGAAGGCGCCCGGGAGTATGCTGTCGGCCTCACCGGAGGAAGCGAAGAAGCATGCAGACCACCACCGAGCTCGCGCGGCCGATCGACCGCTACTTCGCCAGCTACTCCGACGATCACCGCAATACGATCAACCAGCGCATCCACGTGGTCGCGGTACCGGCCATCCTGTGGTCGGCCGTGGCCCTGCTGTGGTGCCTGCCCCCCCTGATCACCTGGTTCCAGTACGGCATCTGGTCGGCGTTCGCGATGTTCAGTGCCTGGTGCTTCTACAACAAGCTGTCGCGTCCGCTGGGCATCGGCATGCTCATCCAGTTCTTCGTGTTCGGCTGCCTGTGCCGCCTGCTGGAGGCCGAGATCGGCCTGCACAACCTGTTCTGGCTGGCGGTGAAGGTGTTCGTGGTGGCCTGGATCGCGCAGTTCATCGGGCACAAGTTCGAGGGCCGCAAGCCCAGCTTCCTGACCGACCTGACCTACCTGCTGATCGGCCCGGCCTGGGTGATGGCCAAGCTCTATCGCAGGCTCGACTGGCGTTACTGACACGCCTCCGGGCGGGCGTCACCCTCGCTTCCTGAACGGGCGGATTTCCTCACCTGCGGTCCACCGCCGGCCTGCCAGCCTGCACGCTCTGCCCCTCTGGCGGGGCGCCTGCCGCAGCGGCAGCCCCTGTGCGACAGGGCCTGCGGTCGCCGTGCGCGGGCGTAGGGTGCAGCCGGCCGCAGCCCCTGGCCGGCACCGCGGAGGAGATGCTGCGCTGCAAAAAAAAATGAATCAGCGAACGTTACAGGCAGTTGATCGCCGTTCGATGGCTTTCGGCGACATTTCGCAGCCTGTTATCCTCACTGACCTGCTCGTGAATCATGGATTCCCTGCATGCTCCCCAGCCTGCCTCTGCTGCTGGCCCTGCCGTTCCTGATGGCAGCGGCTGTTGCGGCCTTCCCCCGTAGTTCGCGCTCGACTGCTGCCTGGCTGGCGGCGCTGGCGCCGTTGGGCGGCCTGGCCATTCTCGGCTGGCTCACCCCGGCGGTGCTCGACGGCCAGATCGTCCGCACCCTGCTGCCCTGGCTGCCGCAAATCGGCTTGGACTTCCATCTGCGGCTGGACGGCCTGGCCTGGATGTTTGCCGGCCTGGTGCTGGGCATCGGCGCGCTGGTGGTGCTGTACGCGCGGTACTACCTCAGTGCGCAGGACAACGCCCACCGCTTCTACTGCTACCTGCTGCTGTTCATGGGCGCCATGCTCGGCATGGTGCTGTCGGGCAACCTGCTGTTGCTGATGATCTTCTGGGAAATGACCAGCATCAGCTCGTTCCTGCTGATCGGCTTCTGGTCGCATCGCCAGGATGCGCGCGAGGGCGCACGCATGGCGCTGGTGATCACCGGCGGCGGCGGGCTGGCCCTGCTCGGTGGCGTGCTGCTGATCGGGCGCATCGTCGGCAGCTTCGACCTGGATGTGGTGCTGGCGGCCGGTGAACAGATCCGCGCCAGCGCGCTGTATCCCTATGCCCTGTTCCTGGTGCTGGCCGGCATCTTCACCAAGAGCGCGCAGTTCCCGTTCCATTTCTGGTTGCCGCATGCGATGGCGGCACCGACACCGGTCTCGGCCTACCTGCACTCGGCCACCATGGTCAAAGCAGGCGTGTTCCTGCTGGCGCGCCTGCATCCGGTACTGGCCGGCAGCGACCTGTTCTTCTATACGGTGAGCGGCATCGGCGCGCTGACCCTGCTGATCGGCGCCTGGAACGCGATCTTCCAGCACGACCTGAAAGGGCTGCTGGCGTATTCGACGATCTCCCACCTGGGCCTGATCACCCTGCTGTTCGGCCTGTCCACGCCGATGGCGGTGGTCGCCGGCGTGTTCCACATCCTCAACCACGCCACCTTCAAGGCCTCGCTGTTCATGGCCGCCGGCATCATCGACCATGAGACCGGCACGCGCGACATGCGCAAGCTGGGCGGACTGCGGAAACTGATGCCCTTCACCAGCGCACTGGCGATCATCGCCTCGCTGGCCATGGCCGGCATTCCGCTGCTCAACGGCTTCCTGTCCAAGGAAATGCTGTTCGCCGAGGCGATCAGCGCCGGCGGCACCGAGACCATGCGCATGGCGGTGTCGATCGCGGCGTTGCTGGCCGGCGTGTTCGGCGTGGCCTACAGCCTGCGCTTCGTGCACGACACCTTCTTCGGCCCCGGCCCGCACGGGCTGGACCGCGTTCCCCATGAACCGCCGCGCTGGATGAAGGTACCGGTGGAACTGCTGGTGGTGGTCTGCGTGGCAGTCGGCATCGCGCCCGCGCTGACGGTGGCGCCGGTCCTGCATGCCGCTGCCGCCTCCATCCTCGGCAGCGCCATGCCCGAGTACAGCCTGTCGGTATGGCATGGCTTCAACCTGCCGCTGGCGATGAGCGCGATCGGCGTGGTGGGTGGTATCGCCCTGTACTTCGGCCTGCGCAAGCTGATCAACCTGCACGCCGTCACCAATACCACCACCGGCCGCAACGTGTTCCATGCGCAGCTGGATGCGGTTTCCGCACTGGCCATGCGCCTGACCAACGGCATTGCCAACGGCAGCCTGCAGCGGATGCTGCTGGGCCTGGTGCTGGTCGCGATCGTGGTGGCCGCCGCGCCGTTCGTGGCGAACCCGGCGTCCCCGAACTGGACCGCGCCGCAGCCGATTCCACTGCTGGGCTGGGCGTTGTGGCTGGTGATGATGGGCTGCGCGATCGCCACGCTGCGCGTGTACAAGCAGCGCCTGCTGGCGGTGCTGCTGGTGGGCGGCGTCGGCCTGATGGTGGCGCTGACCTTCGTGTTCCTGTCGGCACCGGATCTGGCACTGACCCAGCTGCTGGTGGAGATGGTGACCCTGGTCCTGATGCTGCTGGGGATGAACTATCTGCCCGCGCAGTCCGGACCGGAGCGGCCGCGCTGGCGCAAGCGCCGCGACGCGCTGATCGCGGTCATCGCCGGTTCCGGTCTCGGCGCGCTGGCCTATACCGCGATGACCCTGCCGCCGAACACCATGGCCGGTGAGCTCGTGGCGCGTGCCCTGCCCGAAGCGTATGGCCAGAACGTGGTCAACGTGATCCTGGTCGACTTCCGCGGCTTTGATACCTTCGGCGAGATCACGGTGTTCGGCATCGCCGCGCTGGTGGTGCACGCGCTGCTGCGCCGCACGCGGATGGCCCCGGAGCAGATCATGCCCGGGCCGCCGATCAAGCTGCCGGTACCGGCCGACCTGGCGCAGATCATGTTCCCGCTGACGCTGACGGTCTCCATCTTCCTGTTCCTGCGCGGTCACAACGCCCCGGGCGGCGGGTTCATCGCCGGCCTGGTACTGGCGGTGCCGCTGCTGATCCAGTACGTCATCCAGGGTACGGCATCGGTGGAGTCGCGCTTCGGCTTCGACTACATCCGGTGCATCGGCACCGGCCTGCTGATCGCCCTGCTCAGTGGCAGTGCTTCGATGCTGTTCGGCGTGCCGTTCCTGACCAGCGGGCACCTCGACCTGCACCTGCCGCTGATCGGCGACGTGCCGCTGGCCAGCGCGATCGGCTTCGACATCGGCGTGTACCTGGTGGTGTTCGGTGGCGCCATGCTGATGCTGTCGATGATGGGCACGGTCAAGCCCTCTCGAACCCGCACCGCCCGCAAGGGCGAGATCGATCTGCAACGCCGTTCGGCCCGCACCGGGGAGATGCACTGATGGAACTGGCCCTGGCCACCGCGATCGGCGTGCTGACCGCCATCGGCGTGTACCTGCTGCTGCGGGCGCGCAGCTTCGACGTGATCCTTGGCATGACCTTCCTGTCCTACGCCACCAACCTGCTGATCTTTGCCGGTGGGCGCCTGGTGCAGGGCAAGGCACCGGTGCTGCAGGAAGGCGTGGAGAGCCACCTGGGCAACTACACCGACCCGTTGCCGCAGGCGCTGGTACTGACGGCCATCGTGATCGCCTTCGCGATGACTGCAGTGAGCATCGTGCTGGCCATGCGCAGCCGCAGCGACAACCACAGCGACCACGTGGACGCGCACGAGCCCGATGACGATGCGCCGCCGCGCCAGGGCGAGGACCGCGCATGAACCATCTGGTGATCCTGCCGATCCTGGTTCCCCTGCTCGGCGCCGCACTGTCACTGTTCGTCGAGCATCGCCGCTATGGTCCGAAGGTACAGCGGACTGTGGCCTGGACGGCACTGGCGGCCCTGGCCGTGGTGGTCGGGCTGCTGTTCGCCGATACGGCAGGCGGTGACATCCGCGTCTACCTGCTGGGTGACTGGCCCTCGCGCCTGGGCATCGCGCTGGTGGCCGACCGGCTGTCGGCGTGGATGCTGCTGACCACCCTGCTGCTGGCCATCCCCTGCCTGCTGCATGCCTGCTCGGGCTGGGACCGGCGCGCGCCGCACTTCCATGCGCTGTTCCAGTTCCAGCTGGTCGGCCTCAACGGTGCGTTCCTCACCGGCGACATCTTCAACCTGTTCGTGTTCTTCGAGGTGATGCTGATCGCTTCCTACGGCCTGCTGCTGAGCGGCGGCCGTGGCCTGCGCATGCGCATCGGCCTGCACTACGTGGTGTTCAATGTCACCGCATCGACGCTGTTCCTGATCGCACTCGGCCTGCTGTACGCCTCGCTCGGCTCGTTGAACATGGCGGAGCTGTCGCAGCGCATCGCCGAGGTTCCGCCGGCACAGCTGACCCTGGTGAAGGCCACGATGGGCCTGCTGCTGCTGGTGTTCTGCGCCAAGGCCGCCCTGATGCCGCTGTACCTTTGGCTGCCCGAATCGTACGCGCGCGCACCTGCTGCGGTCGCTGCGCTGTTTGCGATCATGACCAAGGTCGGCCTGTACGCCGTGCTGCGCGTGCAGATGCTGTGGTTCGGCGAGGACGCCGGCGCGATGGCCGGATACGGACGCGACTGGCTGCTGTGGGCCGGCGTGGCCACGCTGGTACTGGGCGGCCTGGGCGCGCTGGCCGCCGCGCGCCTGCGCGTGCTGATCTCCTACCTGGTGATCGTCTCGGCCGCGACCCTGTTCATTGCCTTCGCGGTGGGCACGCCGAAGGTGCTCTCCGCCGGTCTGTACTATCTGCCACACAGCAGTTTCGTCGCTGCCGCGCTGTTCCTGGTGGCCGACCTGATCCGGCGCCGACGCGGCGGTGCCAGCGACCGCAAGGAAGTGATCGCACCGATGCCGGGCAAGGAAACGCCGGCGGTACTGTTCCTGATCGGCGCCGTGTCGGTCGCCGGACTTCCGCCGCTGTCGGGCTTCCTGGCCAAGGCCGCCCTGCTGGCCGGGATGCCGGCGCAGTACACCGGCGCGGTATGGACGGCCGTGCTGGTCAGCAGCCTGCTGGTCATCATGGGCCTGACCCGAGGGGGCATCCGCCTGTTCTGGCGCGTGCCGCTGCCCGAGCCGGACGCGCCGCCGCCCCGCAAGGCCAAGCTGCGCAGGGTCGAGCTGTTCGCTGCCTGCATCCTGCTGGCCTACGGCATCGGCATGACCCTGGCCGCCGCCCCGCTGATGCGCCATACCGACGCCACCGCCGCCCAGCTGCTGCAGCCGGGCGAGTACGTGCAGCAGTTGCGCGCGACCACACCGGAGATCCGCCAGCCATGACCGCGCAACGTTCCCTGTTCCGCCGCCTGGTACCGTCGCCCGCACTGAGCATGATGGTGGTGGCGTTCTGGCTGCTGATGTCCGACAGCTTCAACCTTGGCCAGATCCTGCTGGGCCTTGTGCTGGGCGTGGTCGTGCCGCTGTTCGCCGCGCGCCTGGATCGCGAGTTCGCCCGCATCGGTACGTTGCGCCCGGTACCGAAGCTGCTGTGCGTCACCCTGTGGGACATCCTGATGTCCAACATCCGGGTGGCCCTGCAGGTGCTCGGCCCGGAGAAGAACATCCATCCGGGCTTCATCTGGCTGCCGCTGGACATCGCCAACATCCACGGCATCGCCGCGCTGACCAGCATGATCACCCTGACCCCGGGTACGGTGTCGGCGGCACTCAGCGACGACCGCAGGTTCCTGCTGGTGCACGTGCTGCACCTGGAGGATCCACAGGCGCTGATCGACACGATCAAGCAACGATACGAAGCCCCGTTGATGGAGATCTTCCCATGACCGGTTTTGAAGTCATCCAGACCACCCTGGTGGTATGCATGCACGTGGTCGGACTGGCCATGCTGCTGGCGACCTGGCGCCTGCTGCGCGGCCCGAGCGTGCCTGACCGCATCCTCGCCCTCGACACACTTTCAGTGACTGCCATCGCCGAACTGATGCTGTTCGGCATGTACCTCAACTCGCCGATCTACTTCGAGGCCGCACTGGTGATCGCCATGCTCGGCTTCGGCAGCACCGTGGTGCTGAGCAAGTTCGTGCTGCGCCGGGACATCGTCGAATGATCACCGCGATCCAGATCGGCCTGTCGGTCCTGCTGCTGTTCGGCTGCTTCTTCATCCTGGTCGGTGCGCTGGGCCTGGTGAAGCTGTCGACCTTCTTCAAGCGGCTGCATGCGCCGACCAAGGCCAGCACGCTGGGCGTGGGCTGCGTGCTGGTGTGTTCGGTCTGCTACCACATCTTCCTCGGCCAGGATCCGCAGCCGCGCGAGCTGCTGATCACCGTCTTCCTGTTCATCACCGCGCCGATCAGCGCGCACATGATGGCCAAGGCCGCGTTGTCGCTGCTGATGGAAACCCGTCCTACCCTGCCCGGCAACGAACGGGCTGCCGAAGAGCAGCTGCCGCCGCCGGAGCCGGCGCGGAAAGAAGAGCAGAGCACGACACGCTGATCACACGACTCCCCGCATCCACTCAGGGCGGGGATCTGCTGCCGAGCCGGGCATGGGCTCGGCGCTACAGTGCCGGTGCGCCCACCAGCAGCAGTTCCAGCACGAACCAGCCGACGAACGCCACCAGCAGGATCACGCCTTCGCCACGGCTGATCTTCAGGTCGCCACGCAGCATCGGATACAGCACCAGGGCAAAGGCCAGCAGTGCGGGCAGTTCCAGGCGCACGAACGATGCCGGCAGGGCCAGCGGCTGCAGCGCCGCCATCGCGCCGATCACCAGCAGCAGATTGACCGCGCTGGAGCCGAGCACGTGGCCCAGCACCATGTCGCCATGGCCACGCCGCGCGGCGGCGATGGCGGTGGCCACCTCCGGCAAGGCCGTGCCGATCGCAAGCGGCAGCAGGCCGACCAGCAGCGGCGTCCATCCAAGTGCGACGCCGAAGTCGGCCGCCGCGCCAACCACCAGCCGCGCCCCCCAGTAGAGGGCCACCACGGCCACCAGCACACGCAGCACATTCAACGGCAGGCTGGTGCGGCTCAGCGCCGATCGTGCGATGGACGCCTGCACATCGGCGGTCTCACTGCGGCCACGGCGCATCAGCACGGCCTGCATGACGACGAAGCCGGCCAGCAGCACGACACCTTCCCAGCGCGCAAGGCGGCCATCCAGCCCGAACAGGATCAACAGAACGCCGGCCCCCAGCAGCGACCACCAGAGCACGGCCTGCAGGCGCGCGCGCAGCAGCAACGGGGCCGCGATCGCCGCGATCGCCAGGGTCAGGCCCAGGTTGGCGATGCTGCTGCCCACCGCGTTGCCCAGCGCCAGTTCCGGCTGGCCCACGGCCAGCGCGCGGGCGTTGACCACCAGCTCCGGCATCGAGGTCGCCACGCCGAGCAGCAGCAGACCCGCGGTGAACGGGCGGGCACCGAAGCGCTGGGCCAGGCCGGAAACGGCCTTGACGATGGAGTCTCCGCCGAGCCCCAGCAGCAGCAGGCCAAGCAGAAACCAGGCGATGGCAATGGCGATCATCGAGCACTCCCCCAGCGGTCGTCGCGCGATTCTACGCTTGGCCCGGCCGCGAGGCTGGGCGGTGCATCAAGGATCAGCCACAACCTTCGGTGTAATCGACCTGCGGGGTCTGGCCGACCCGCCACGCGCTGACCCGGCCGTCGGGCCCCAGGGTGAAATCGATCACCGCCGCACCTTCCTGCGCCGGACGCACGCGCAGGTGCTGGGCCTTGTCGTCGTACTTGTCGGGACCGACATCGGCACGCTCCGGGTACAGCACCTGCAACTCGCCCAGGGTCATGCCGACCCTGCCGCCGCCTGGCGCGGTGATGGCGGCGCTGCGCACGTCATAGCGGACCAGCTTGCGGCCTTCGATCATCAGGCGCGGGTCATCGGCCTGCTGCGGACGCAGGAAATAGCAGTCCTCGTTGCCGTCGTCGGCCGGCAATGGCCTGCCTGCCGCATCGCTGCCCAGCCCCTGCAGCGGCGCGCCGAAGCCGCTGCGCACCTCGGCGATGCCC
This sequence comes from Stenotrophomonas sp. GD04145, assembly GCF_029835135.1. NCBI lineage: Bacteria > Pseudomonadati > Pseudomonadota > Gammaproteobacteria > Lysobacterales > Lysobacteraceae > Stenotrophomonas > Stenotrophomonas sp. GD04145. The sequence continues at coordinate 47,401 of NZ_JAODZG010000006.1, forward strand.
GCACCCAGCGCCACCCCGCCGAAACCGTCCAGGCGCGCGGGGCTGTCGGCGCGGGCATCGTTGGCCGGCCGTGACGCCAGGTCCGGATCGGCCGATTGCGCCGGGCCGGTGGCACTGGCGGTCTCGGCCGGCGAGTCGCTGCCGCTGCCGGCCGCTCCCTGTTTGTCCGAACCACCGCCACAGGCGGTCAGGGACAGCAGCATCAGGCCAGCCAATGGCAGCAGCTTCATCGGTATCGCTCCAGGAGGGATGGGCGGACGCTACCGCAGGCCGCGTGCAGGCGCTGCATTGTCATCGCTGTTTCATCGCCTTCGTTCAGGCTCGGCGTGCACCGTCCTGGCTGTCCCATCCATGCAACCGCGCAAGACCGATCTCGCCCGAACCGCGCTGCAGGCGCACCGCGCGCCGCTGGACATGCGCCAGCGCCGGCTGCTCATCCTGTGCGATGGCCAGCGCAGCGTCACCGAGCTGAGCGGGCTGATGGGCCAGGAGACGCCGGCCATGCTGATCCAGCTGATCCATGCCGGCTATCTGGAAACCGACGCCCCGCCTCCCGCGGCGGCGGCATCCGGGCGCACACCTGCCCGGCCGCAGGCACCCGCGCCCGCGGCCACGCCGATCGAACGGCGCCGCTCGCTGGTCGCCTCACGGATCTATGTGCTGGGTATCCTGGAGCTGCAGCGGCATCCGCAGGCAGCGGCGCTGTTCCGCGACCTGCAGCAGGCACGCGCGCAGACCGATGTGCTGCAGGTGCTGCACTCGGCGTTGCAGGTACTGCCCACGCTGACCTCCGAAGGCTACTGCGAACGCGTACGGCAGCGGCTGCTGGAAGTCCTGCCGCTGGAGCACTGCGACGCCTTCACCGATGCCGCATGAGGCTCATCGGAAGTTGTTGCGCAGCCCTGCCCAGCACTGCTGGTAATCGGCCTGCCGGTGCCCGGCATCAAGCGCCTGGGCGGTCGGGCGGATCACCGCGCGGGTCTCGAACATGAAGGCCATGGTGTCCTTGACCACGTCCGGCTTGGACAGATCGGCACTGGAGGCCCTGTCGAAGGTCGGTGCATCCGGTCCGTGGCCGCTCATGCAGTTGTGCAGGGAGGCGCCGCCCGGCACGAAGCCTTCGGCCTTGGCATCGTAGGCACCGTGCACCAGGCCCATGAACTCGCTGGCGATGTTGCGGTGGAACCACGGTGGCCGGAAGGTGTTCTGCGCCACCAGCCAGCGCGGCGGGAAGATGGCGAAATCCATGTTGCTGGTCCCTGCTGTGTCGCTGGGCGAATGCAGTACCAGGAAGATCGACGGGTCCGGGTGGTCGTAGCTGATCGAACCGAGGGTGTTGAAGCGGCGCAGATCGTAGCGGTACGGCGCGTAATTGCCGTGCCAGGCGACCACGTCCAGCGGCGAATGGTCGATCGGTGCGCGCCACAGGCGTCCTTCGAACTTGGCGATCAGTTCGAACTCACCGTCGAGGTCCTCGAACGCCGCATGCGGGGTTTCAAAGTCACGCGGATTGGCCAGGCCGTTGGCGCCGATCGGCCCCAGATCGGGCAGCTTCAGCAGGGCGCCGTAGTTCTCGCAGATGTAGCCCCGGCTCGGGCCATCAGGCAGCTCGACGCGGAAGCGCACGCCACGCGGAATCACCGCGATCTGCTGCGGTTCGATCTCGATCACGCCCAGCTCGGTCAGCAGGCGCAGCCCACCCAGCTGGGGCACGATCAGCAGTTCGCCGTCGGCATCGTAGAAGTAGCGGCCAACCATGTCCCGGTTCGCGGCATACAGATGGATGCCGACGCCGGCGTGGGCATCCGGCGAACCATTGCCGCCCATGGTGTACAGCCCTTCGACGAAGTCGGTGGGCAGTTCCGGCAGCGGCAGCGGGCTCCAGCGCAGCTGGTTCGGCGAGGCCGGCTGCGAGCCGAAATCGCACTGCAGGCGCGATTGCGCGAACGGGGTGAACTCACCATGGGTCACCGCCGGGCGTATCCGGTACAGCCAGCTGCGCCGGTTGCTGCCGCGCGGCGCGGTGAAGGCGGTGCCGGACAGCTGCTCGGCATACAGGCCATGGGCCACCTTCTGCGGCGAGTTCTGCCCGACCGGCAGCGCGCCGGCCACGGCTTCGGTGGCGAATTCGTTGCCGAAACCGGACTGGTAGCCACGGGCGGTGATTGAGGTGGACATGGGGGCTCCTGGAACGGCAAGGCCGGAACGGAAAGCCGCCGGGCATGGCCCGGCGCTACCGCTGAGGGTGCAGGTCTGAAACGTTACAGCACGCCGCGGCGGATCTGGTCGCGCTCGATGCTCTCAAACAGCGCAGTGAAGTTGCCTTCGCCGAAACCTTCATTGCCCTTGCGCTGGATGATCTCGAAGAAGATCGGGCCGATGCAGTTCTGGGTGAAGATCTGCAGCAGCTTGCGCTGGTGGGTTTCCGGATCGGCGTCGATCAGGATCTTGTTCTTCGCCAGGCGCGGCACGTCCTCGCCATGGTTCGGCACGCGCTGGTCGATCACGTCGAAGTAGGTGTCCGGCGTGTCGAGGAAATCCACACCCTGCGCACGCATCGCCTCGACGGTCTCGTAGATGTTCTCGGTGAAGCAGGCGATGTGCTGGATGCCCTCGCCCTTGTAGGCGTCCAGGTATTCGTTGATCTGGCTCTTCGGATCGGACGATTCGTTGAGCGGAATGCGCACGATGCCGTCCGGCGCGGTCATGGCCTTGGACACCAGGCCGGTCTTCAGGCCCTTGATGTCGAAGTAGCGGATCTCGCGGAAGTTGAACAGCCGCTCGTAGTAGTCCGACCACTGCTGCATGTTACCGAAGTACAGGTTGTGGGTCAGGTGGTCGATGAAGGTCAGGCCGAAGCCCACCGGATGCTGATCGACGCCGGCGATCGGCTCGTAGTCGCCGTCGTAGATGCTGCCGGCGCTGCCATAGCGGTCGACCAGGTACAGCATGCAGTCACCGATGCCCTTGATGACCGGCGCGCCGACCGCCTTGCTGTCCGGCTTGAAGCCGATGGCCTCGGCACCGTTGCCCAGCGCGGTCTGGTAGACCTCCTGGCCCGGCTTCTTGAAACGGATGGCGAAGCCACAGGCGCACGGACCGTGCTTTTCGGCGAAGTCGGCAGCGAACGAATCCGGATCTTCATTGACCAGGAAGTTGACGTCGCCCTGGCGATAGACGGTAATCGGACGCTGCTTGTGCCTGAGCACCGCCGTGAAGCCCATACTGCGGAAGTAGTCGTGCAGCTCCTGGCCGCGGCCGGCCGGGGCAGCAAACTCGACGAACTCGAAACCATCGATGCCCATCGGGTTCTCGAAGGTGGTGACCTGCATGCCGGGATTGGGATGCGAGGAGGGCTGGACTGCGGTATTCATGGCGGGGCTCCGAATCGGTACCGCATCGGTACAAACCAGGTGCGGGCAGGTAACGACCCGGCGAGAATGCAGGGTCTGGACCCAACCCTTATAGTTACACTTGAAACCACCAGCAAGGTGCACCGCAACATGAGCCCCGCCGATCCCGCTTCGACACGCCTGCGTGCATCGCACGTCCTGCTCGACCTGGAACAGTTCCTGCCCTACCGGCTGAGCGTGCTGTCCAACCGGGTCAGCGGCAACATCGCCAAGCTGTACGGTGATCGCTACGGTCTGGCCATTCCGGAATGGCGGGTCATCACCATCCTGGCGCTGTATCCCGGGTCGTCGGCCAGCGAGGTCTCCGACCGCACGGCGATGGACAAGGTGGCGGTCAGCCGTGCGGTGGCGCGCCTGCTCGAGCGCGGTTTCATCAAGCGCGAGACCCATGGCGACGACCGTCGCCGCTCGGTCCTGGCCCTGTCGGCAGCGGGCTTCGAGGTGTACGAGACCATCGCGCCGCTGGTGATCGAGATCACCCGCAAGCTGATGTCGGTGCTGAGCGAGGAGGAGGAACAGCTGCTGGAAACGCTGATCCTGCGCCTGGCGGGCGATGGCCTGGAGCGGATGGGCGAAGGGGTCTGAGGCATGCCGCCGGGGCTCGGCCCCCGGCTCGGGGCAGCACGGTTCAGCTCAGGTGCTTGCGCCGCGCATGGATCCACGGCACCGCGAGTGCACCGATCGCGCCACCGGCAAAGCCGAGCGACGCGGCAACCGTGGCTGCTTCGACCGCCCCCGGCAGGGCCAGCGCGGCAGCCACCAGCAGCAGCGACGGCACGCCGACGAAGGTGCCGAGGAAGAAATGCCAGCGCGGCGACCACGTGTTGAGCTGCAGCAGGCTGACCGGCTGCCATGCTTCGCCGGCTGCGTCTTCGGCCATCTTCGCCACCACCTTGCCCAGATCCACCTCGGGCAGCGCGCGTCCCTGGCGCGCGGTCGCCAGCGCCTCGGCAACGGCGTCCACGGGCGGGAACGCGGACGGCCATGGCACCGGTGCGGGCACGCCGTAGGCCGTCAACAGCGGCACGCTCAGCCATGGCGCGACCAGTGGACGCATGCGACGGCGAGCGTGCACGCACCAGACCTGCGACTGGCCATGCGCGACCACGCTGTACAGCGCCAGCTCGGTGGCCGCCGGATAGCCCAGCATGGTCACCCGCGCGGCCAGGCTGTCCTGCCCCACGGCACGCAGGAAGCCCGCGCGGCTGCGCCCCTCCTGCATCCACGCCACGCCCAGCGCCCCGACCAGAAAGGCTTCGGCCACGTCCCTGCCGCCCGCAGTGGCGCGTTCGTCACTGGCCAGGTACCACGCCAGCGACTTCGGTTCGGCCACATCCGGCAGGCCCCAACGGCTGTCGTCGCCCAGCACATGACGCACCGGCAGGCGTGCGGCCGCGGTCTCGCCACGTTCTCCCGGCTGCAGGAACGGCAGCACGCCCTGGATGAAGGTGGACAGCTCGATGGCGCGTACGCCGTTGCCCTGCCATTCCGGCGGCAGCAGGCCGGCCAGCTGGCCCTGCGACGCCAGCGCATCGAGTCGCGATTTCTGTTCCACCAGCGTCTGCACCGCGCCCTTCAGCACGACGTTGTCAGGCAGTGCGATCTGCGGCAGGCGATGGTGCGGCGGGGCCGCTTCGGGGGCACTGTCGCCGATGCCGACGTCATCCAGCAGTGCGTCCTGTGCCGGCAGGGTCACGCCCTCGCCAGCACCACCCTCGCCCAGGCTGCTGGCAGGATCGGGCAATCGTTCGGCGTGGTCGCTGTGCATGGGCGTTCCGGTAGGGTGCGTCGACGTCGGGTCGACCGGGAGCCTTGCCGGTAACGGCGTGCGTGCGATGAAATTGAGGCGGCGATGCTCGGAATGTGACGGTGCGCGCATCCACCGGGCATGGCCCGGCGCTACCGATCAGGCGCCCACTGCTTGAGGAAGGCCATCACCTGCGCCGGCAGGTAGGTCTCGCCTCTGCGCATTGCCGCCGTTGCCTGCGGTGCCAGCAGGGTGCCGTCGGCATCGAGCACCAGCAGGTAGGGGTAGTCGCGGCCCATCTCCGGGAACTGGCCGAGGAAAGCGCTGTTGGGCTTCTCGTCGCTCTCATTGACCTTCACCCACACGTAGTGGGCATCGCGGAAACGGCGCAGGTCGCCATCCCCCTCCACGATCTGGTCCAGCGCATGACAGCGGTCGCAGCCGGCGTTGCCGACCTCGAGGATGATGCGTTTCTTGCCACGCTGGGCTTCCACCTTGGCGGTGGCCAGATCGTCGGCGGGGTCGCGGGCCGGGTCGAACTGTGCACTGAGCCCGGCGATGGCGGCGATATCCGCCGCCACCGGGGTGTTGCCCGAGGCCACCGGTTCGCTGGGGTCAGCGACCGGTGGCTCGGTGGGACGGGTATCCAGTGGCTGCGTCGGCCCGGTGGCGGCGGGTGGCGGGGGTTGCGAACACGCGCCGATCAGCGCCGCACAGACCATCCCCATCGCACCACCGAGCTTCGTACGCATGCCAGCTACCCTCTCATCACTTGACGCCGTGCATCAGCTTGTTGATCAGCGGGGCGATCAGGAACAGCACCACGCCGGAACCGATTAGGGCCCAGAAGCCGAAGGTATACCCCTTCAATGCCGAATCGATCGTCATGCCGCCTTCACCACTGACGGCGCCGGCGAAGATGCCCGACAGGTTGTTGCCGATGCCGGTGGACAGGAACCAGCCACCCATGCCGAAGCCGACCAGGCGGACCGGGGCCAGCTTGGTCACCATCGACAGGCCGATCGGCGACAGGCACAGCTCACCGACGGACTGGATGACGTAGACCATGAACAGGGTCCAGAACGGGATCTTGCCGTCCACGACCATCTGCGACAGGGCAAACATCAGCAGGGCGAAGGCCGCGCCGTTGAACAGCAGGCCCAGGCCGAACTTGCGCGGGATGGACGGATTGGCGCGACCCAGGGCCACCCAGATCCAGGCGATCAGCGGCGCCAGGGTGATGATGGCCACCGAGTTCACCGACTGGAACCACGCGGTCGGGAAGGTCCAGTTGCCGAAGTCACGGTTGACGATGTTCTCGGCCAGGAAGGTGAACGAGCTGCCGGCCTGTTCGAAGAACATCCAGAACATGACGTTGAACGCGAAGATGATCAGCATGGCGATCACGCGGTCGCGCTGCACCTTGCCCTCGCGGATGCCTTCGACCAGCAGCAGCACGGCCAGCGCAGCGAACATCACGCCCAGGATCCAGGCCAGCGCGGTGGCGCCGGTCGCCAGCAGGAAGTAGGCGACCGGGATGGCCACCAGCGCGCCTACCAGCACCATCACGATGCGACCGAAGCCTTCGGCACCGGCCGGCGGTGCGCCGATGCCCTTCAGGCCGGCCCGGCCGATGTAGAACCACACCAGCGAGATCAGCATGCCCACGCCGGAGGCGATGAACACGACCTTGTACGACGGCATTTCCGAAGTGCCGAACACCTTGCGGGCCAGGTACTCGGTCAGCACCGGGGCGATCATCGCGCCGATGTTGATGCCCATGTAGAAGATGGTGAAGCCCGAATCGCGGCGCTCGTCCTTCAGGCCATACAGCTTGCCGACCATGGTGGAGATGTTCGGCTTGAACAGGCCGTTGCCCACGATGATCGTGGCCAGGCCGAGCTTGAACAGATGCTCTTCCGGCAGCGAGATCATGAACAGGCCGGCCGCCATGATGATCGCGCCGGTCAGGATCGAGCGCTGGTAGCCCAGCACCCGGTCGGCCACGTAGCCGCCGAAGATCGCCGCCGCGTACACCAGCGCCAGGTAGGCACCGTAGATGCGGCTGGCATCGCCCTCGCCGGCGGCGTTGCCGTTGTAGAACTGGGCGACGATGTACAGCACCAAGGCCCAGCGGATGCCGTAGAACGCAAAGCGTTCCCAGAACTCGGTCATGAACAGCATCCACAGCGGGCGCGGGTGGCCCAGCGTGGTCTTGAAGTCCGGCAGCGCCGGCTCCGGGGTGTTCGCAGTGGCGTTTACGCTCATGCGGGATTCCTGGTTCGGTGGATGACGAGCACGTCCGATGTGCAATGGAGCAACGCGCGAGGATCACCGACTTGTGGCGTTCACGTCAAATACACGCCGTTTGAGGCAGGTGGCCGCCTGCTCGCTGAACTTGCATCTGAAACGATCCAGCCGCCGGCCGGGATCCGGATGAATGGGGATCAGCCCAGCTCCGGCGGGGGCGCGGCCTGCAGCGTGGTCCGCACCTGGAACAGCTCGGGGAAGAAGGTCAGCTCCAGCGCCTGGCGCAGGAAGCCGACCCCGGACGAGCCTCCGGTACCACGCTTGAAGCCGATCACCCGCATCACCGTACGCATGTGGCGGAACCGCCAGAGCTGGAAGGCCGTCTCCAGGTCCACCAGGTCCTCGCACAGCGAATACTCGCGCCAGTAGCGGTCGGTGTCCTGGTAGATGCGCTCGAAGACCGGCTGCAGGGCGTCGTCGGCCACATGCGGCTGGGTCCAGTCGTGGGTCTCGTACATCGCCGGCACGGCGTGGCCGAAGCGGGCCAGGTACTTCAGGAATTCCTCGTACAGGCTGGGTGCCTCCAGCACGCTGCGCAGCTGCGCCTGCCCGGCCGGATCATGCTCGAACACCTGCAGCATCTGCGCGTTCTTGTTGCCCAGCAGGAACTCGATGTAGCGGTACTGCAGCGACTGGAATCCCGAGGAAGGCCCCAGCACGTCGCGGAAGCCCATGTACTCGGATGGGGTCAGGGTTTCCAGCACCGACCACTGCTCGGTGAGCTGGCGCAGCACCTGCTTGCTGCGGGCCAGCACCTTGCGGCACTGCCAGACTTCATCACGCTGCAGGAAGCCGATGGCCGCGCCAAGCTCGTGCCCCAGCAGCTTCAACCACAGCTCCGACGTCTGGTGCTGGATGATGAAGAGCATCTCGTCGTGGTGCGGCGGGTTGGACAGCGGCTGCTGGGCACTGAGCAGCTGGTCCAGCCGCAGGTAGCCGCCGTAGGTCAGCCGGCCGTGCAGGTCGGTGTGGATGCCGGCTTCGAGATCGCGTTGGTTGTTGTCGACGGACATGAGCGGGACCAGATCGGGGGCGGCAAGGGTAGCGCGTTGCCGCCGCGCTGGCAGCCCGAGGATCCATACCGGGCCGTGCGGTGAGCCGTGGATCACCCGGCAATGGCGGGCCCGCGCGTGGAACCGTTTGCGACGTTGCGCGGGCAGTCAGCCGGAGGCGTATTCTGATGCTATGCAGCAACGACTGAATACGTTGTTGTTATTGGCCCTCCACCCGCCGGCAGGGGTACAACGGGGAATCGCCGTGTTGCGCCGCAGGAAGGCTATTTCGTACGCGTTCCTTAACATGGCGATTCATATCATTTGTAACTTCTCTGTCGAAGGTGCAGTACGCGATGACGGTTGCCGCTGAATTCAAGATCGAATACCTGCAGTACCTGGATGCGGACGGCACGCTCGTCCGCAATGACCTGCCCGAATCCCTGAAGGATCCGCGCGTCCTGGTGCCGCTGTTCAAGCAGATGCTGTACGTACGCACGTTCGACAGCAAATCCATCGCCCTGCAGCGCACCGGCAAGCTGGGTACCTATGCCGCCTGCCTGGGTCACGAGGCGGCGCACGTGGGCATCGGCGCCGGCATGCGCGAAGGCGACGTGCTCGGCCCGAGCTACCGCGAGTACGGCGCGATGTTCATGCGTGGCGTGCGCCCGTACGACGTGCTGATGTACTGGGGCGGCGACGAGCGCGGCAACGACTTCACCGGCAATGCGGTGAAGGACTTCCCGTTCTGCGTGCCGATTTCCACGCAGTGCCTGCACGCTGCGGGCGCCGCGCTGAAGTTCAAGCTCAACAACGAGCAGCAGGTCGCGGTGGCGGTGTGTGGCGATGGCGGCAGCTCGAAGACCGACTTCTATGCCGCACTGAACTCTGCCGGTGCCTACAAGCTGCCGCTGATCCTGTGCATCGTCAACAACGGCTGGGCCATCTCGGTGCCGCGCTCGGCGCAGACCGGCGCCGAAACGCTGGCACAGAAGGGCCTGGCTGGCGGCTTGCACTGCCTGCAGGTGGACGGCAACGATCTGGTCGCGGTGCTGGCAGCGATGGAACAGGCGCGCGAGCGCGGCCTCGCCGGCGAAGGCGGCACCGTGCTGGAACTGATGACCTACCGCCTGTCCGACCACACCACCGCCGACGACGCGCGCCGCTACCGCGACGACGCCGAAGTGAAGGATGCCTGGACCCGTGAGCCGATGCTGCGCCTGCGCAAGTACCTCACCGCCCAGGGCGTGTGGAGCGAGGACGAAGAAAAGGCCTGGGTGGAGCAGTGCGGCGCCAGGGTCGACGAGGAAGTGAACCAGTACCTCAATACCCCGGTGCAGCCGGTCGAGGCGATGTTCGACTACCTGTATGCCGATCCGCCGCCGGATCTTCTGGCCCAGCGCGCGGCCGCCATTGCCCTGGAGCAGCGCCATGGATGACATCAAGACGGGCGCTTCCGCTTCCCAGGCCAATGCCGCCGACAGCGCTGCTGTCGCCGGTGGAGACATCGCAATGACCGCTACCCCCATCACCCTGATCGAAGCCATCACCCAGGCGCTGGCCTGGGAGCTGGAACACGACCCGTCGGTGCTGGTGCTGGGCGAGGACGTGGGCGTCAACGGCGGCGTGTTCCGCGCCACCGCCGGCCTGCAGCAGCGCTTCGGTGCGCAGCGCATCCTCGACACCCCGCTGGATGAAACGACCATCGCCGGCCTCACCGTCGGCCTGGCCGCGCAGGGCATGAAGCCGGTGGCCGAAGCCCAGTTCGATGGCTTCGTCTACCCGATGGTCGACCACATCATCTGCCACGCCGCGCGCCTGCGCACCCGTACCCGTGGCCGCCTGCACTGCCCGATGGTGCTGCGCGTGCCGTGGGGCGGTGGCATCCGTGCGCCGGAACACCACAGCGAAGCCAACGAATCGATCTTCACCAACGTGCCGGGCCTGCGCGTGGTGCTGCCGTCCAGCCCGCAGCGCGCCTATGGCCTGCTGCTGGCCGCCATGCGCGATCCCGATCCGGTGATCTACATGGAGCCCAAGCGCATCTACCGCCAGTACAAGGAAGTGGTCGTCAACGACGGCGAAGCCCTGCCGCTGGACGTGTGCTTCGTGCTGCGCGACGGCACCGACGTGACCCTGGTCGCCTGGGGTGCGCAGGTGAAGGAAGCGCTGGAAGCGGCCGACAAGCTGGCTGGCGAGGGCATCAGTGCCGAAGTCATCGACGTGGCCACGCTGCGTCCGCTGGACTTCGCCACCATCGCCGAGTCGGTGTCCAAGACCGGCCGCTGCGTGATCGTGCAGGAGGCCCCGAAGACCGCGGGCTTCGGTGCGGAAATCGCCGCGCGCCTGGCCGAGGAATCGATGTACGACCTGCTGGCCCCGGTCGAGCGCGTTACCGGCTACGACACCCACATTCCGCTGTTCCGCCTGGAGATGAAGTACCTGCCGAGCGTGGACCGGATCGTGACCGCGGCCAAGCGCGCGGTGGCGGCAGGCTGACATGCGGGCCCGCCTCCTTGGGGCTTACCGCAGCCAGTATCCCAACCCGCTCCGGTTCCGCACCGGCCAGATCGTCGAAGTAGGCGTACGTGACGAGGAATGGCCGGCGTTTGCCTGGGTACGCACCAGCGATGGACGCGCCGGCTGGGCGCCCGTCGCCTGGCTGCAACTGCTGGACGACGGTCGCGCCGAAGCCCTGCGCGATTACGACGCCCGCGAGCTGGATGTGGAAAGCGGCGAGATGGTCAAGCTGCATCACGAACACGGCGGATGGTGGTGGTCCGAGCGCGCCAATGGTGCGACGGGCTGGCTGCCGGCCCGCGAACTGGAACTGCTGGAAGAGAACTGCAAATGAGCCAGACCAAGAATTTCAACCTGCCCGACCTGGGCGAAGGCCTGCCGGACGCGACCATCGTCGAGTGGTTCGTGAAGGAAGGCGATGTGATCAAGCTGGACGAGCCGCTGGTGTCGATGGAGACCGCCAAGGCCGTGGTGGAAGTGCCGTCGCCGGTCTCCGGCAAGGTGCTGAAGCTGTCCGGTGCGGCCGGTGACATCATTCCGACCGGCTCGGTGCTGGCCAGCTTCGAGATCGACCCGAACCTGCCGCAGCGTGCCGATGGCCAGGACACCGGCCACAGCCACGGCCATGCGCCGGCACCGGCTGCGGCCGCAGCGCCGACCCCGCCGCCGCTGCCGACTCCGGCACCGGCCGCCGCCGAGGACGCCAAGGCCGAGCGCGATGACGCCGGCACGGTGGTCGGCGCGATGCAGAGCTCCAATGCCGTGCATACCGAGCAGGCGCTGGCCGTCGGTGGCGTCAAGGCCGTACCGGCGGTGCGTGCGATGGCCCGCAAGCTGGGCGTGGACCTGAGCCGCGTGCGCGCCACCGGCAGCGATGGCGCGGTGACCATGGCCGACGTCAAGCAGGCCGCCGCCAACGGCACCGCCAAGCTCGGCGCCGCGCCGGCCCCGGCTGCCGCTGCGGCCTATGCCGCGCCGGCCCCAGCGCAGGTGTCTGCGCCGGTACAGAACGAAGCCCGCACCTCCTTGTCTGCGGCGGGCAAGCCGATGCGCACGCAGCCGCCGGGCGTGGTCGCCAAGGGCCAGCCGGAACCGCTGAAGGGCGTGCGCCGCAACATGGCGCGGGTGATGGCCGATGCGCACAGCAAGGTTGTACCGACCACGCTCAACGACGACGCCGACATCCATGCCTGGCTGCCCGGCAACGACGTCACCGCCCGCCTGGTGCGCGCCATCGTGGTTGCCGCGCAGAAGGTGCCGGCGATGAACGCCTGGTTCGATGGTGAAGCACTGACCCGCACCCTGCACGCGCAGGTGGACATCGGCATCGCCGTGGACACCGACGACGGCCTGTTCGTGCCGGCCCTGCGCAACGCCGACATGCTGGATGCCCGTGGCATCCGCGAGGGCGTGAACCGCCTGCGCGAGCAGGTGGAAGCGCGCTCGATCGCGGCCTCGGAACTGAGTGGCTACACCATCTCGCTGTCCAACTTCGGCATGTTCGCCGGCCGCTACGCGACCCCGGTCGTGGTGCCGCCGTGCGTGGCCATCGTCGGTGCCGGCCGTGCCCGCCACCAGATGACCCCGGTGATGGGCGGCGTGGAAGCGCACAAGGTCATCCCGCTGTCGGTCACCTTCGACCACCGCGCAGCCACCGGCGGCGAAGCTGCCCGCTTCCTGCGCGCGATGATGGACGACCTGGCCCTGGCCAGCTGATCGACCACCACCTCTGAAACACAGAAGACGCCGGGCAGTGCCCGGCGTTTTTTTGTGCGCGCTCTACGGCAGAGCCGAGCCCATGCTCGGCAGCTTCCTGCTGGTCAACCGAAGGTGGGCGGAACCACATCCGGGAACAGCGGAACCGGCAGGTACCGGCTCCCCTCATTTCAACCGCGCGCGGGCAGGCCCTCGGCGCGGCTGTACACACGCAGGCGGTGCCCATCCGGATCAACACCCACGAAGGTATGCCCGAATTCCAGGGTGACCGGGGCCTGCACGATCTGCACGCCGAGTGCGCGCCACGCGTCGTGCATCTGCTGTACAGCCTCCGGGTTGGCGACCACCATCGCCAGTTCCGCGGCGCCGGCCTGCGTGGACACCGGCGGCTCCACGTCATCGCGCTGCCACAGGCCGAGCGCGGCGCCGTCGCCGAGCAGGAACAGAGCAAAGCCGGGCGACTGCTCGACGGGGGGCGTGCCGAGGATGCCGCTGTAGAAGGCGGCGCTGGCAGCGACATCACTTGCGTACTGCAGCAGGGTGCTGGGCCTGAACATGGGGACGCTCCGTTGTTGGGAGCCTTCATGGTGGTACCGCCCTGCTGACAGATTCTGTCAGCAGCATCGCGATTGTTCGCCCGCTGTTCGCCAAGCTCGAAGGCCGTCGAGCAGGCCCGACGCTACGAACGATCCAACCAGTCCGGTGCGATGCCCAGGGCCTTCTGCCAGCGCCGCAGCAGGGTGGCGCGTGGCACGTGATAACGATCCTCCAGCGCGCGCACCCGGCGGATGCGGTCCAGCCGGAAGTGGCGGAAGTCTTCGCGGCTCTCGCACCACGCCGCCAGCATCGGAACTTCGTCGAAGTAGCCCAGCGCGAAGGGCCAGACGATGCGCTCGCTGCGCTGGCCGTGCGCATCTTCGTAGCCGAACTTCAGGCGCTGCTGTGCGCTTACGGCTTCGCGCACGGCCTGGAGCCGGGCCGCCGGCACCTTCGCCGCTGTTCGTGAAGGGCCCACGCGCAGACCGCTGTCACGCAGTGCCTCGCGGCGGGCGGCGGGCAACACATGCGCAATGCGCGCCAACGCATCACGGGCAGCCTCGGCCAGCGCCGGCTCGGTGCGGGCCGCAACCCAGCGCAGGCCCAGCACCAGCGCGTCGATCTCGGCCGGTGGCAGGGTCATCGGCGGCAGCGTGTCGCTCGGCGCGAGCTGGTAACCGACGCCCGCCTCGCCGCGCAGGTCGGCGCCCTGCCCGCGCAGCGTCTCGATGTCGCGGTACAGCGTACGCAGGCTGATACCCATCGCATCGGCCAGCACCTGCCCGGCCACCGGCCGTCGATGGCGGCGCAGCAGCTGCAGCAGCTGGGTCAGGCGCAGCGCACGCGACATCAGCCGACCAATGCGCTTGATGTCACCACGTGCTCACCCGGTTGCGGGGCCAGCGCGGCCCCGATCAATGCCTTGGCGATCTCGCTGGCTGGATTGATCCGCCACGCCCGTGGCAGTGCCGGACCCAGTGCACCGAGCATCGCCAGTGCGAAACGCTCACCACGACGGACCTCGGTGCGCTCGCCGCCGATCAGTCCAGGCCGCACCAGGGTCAGCGAGGCGAAGCCCAGCGCGCGCAGGTCACGCTCCAGCTCGCCCTTCACCCGGTTGTAGAAGATCGACGACTGCGGGTTGGCACCGGCTGCGGAATTCAATACATAGGTCTTCGCGCCCTGTGCCTGCGCCAGACGGGCGAACGCCAGCGGATAGTCATGGTCGATGCGGTGGAAGGCCTCGCGGCTTCCGGCCTGGGCGATGGTGCTGCCCAGCGCGCAGATGACCGCGTCCACGCGCGCCCACTCGGGCGAGGCGGGCAACGCGTCAAAGGCCAGCACCGGGTTCTGCAGCTTCCCATGGGTCAATGCCAGCGGACGCCGGGTGGGCGCGACCACGGCGCTGCAGCGCGGGTCGTCCAGCAGCCCGGGCAGGGTCAGCCCGCCGACCAGGCCGGTCGCCCCCAGCAACATCACGCGCATCACCACCTCCCGTGCGGCATCCTGTCGCCCATCCTAGCCGTTCAAGCCATCGGCAGCCGCGCCGATATGCTGGAACCAGACCCTGCCAGCCCCAGGATTCGCTCCATGACGGACCACCCCGACCCGCGCCCCGCCCCCGGCACCGCCCTCGGTCCGCCGGCACGCGTGCGCGCGGTTGCCGACGCGGGTGAGGGCGAGCGCGTGGTCCTGCAGGGCGGCAGCAGCGCAAGCCTGCAACGGCTCTTTGCCGGTGCCGATGCGCCGGAGCCGCTGCTGGCCGCGTTCGCCAATGGCATGGCGACGCTGCCGGGCGAACTGGGCGACATGGGTGATCGCCTGCAGTCCGCGCAGGCCAGCGCCGACTGGCCACGCTACGGGCGGGCGATGCGGCAACTGATCGACAAGTACATCCGCACCATCGACCAGCATTCACCGGATGGGCAGCCCGACAGCCTGCGCCTGTCCGAACAGCTGCGCCTGCTGCTGGGCGGCGCGGTAGTGGCGCTGCTGCAGCACGACCCGGACCTGCGCGAGCAGGCGCAGGCGCTGTCCCTTCGCCTGCGCCACTGGCAGCCGGGCAGCGCCCTGGAGCCGATCGAGCAGGGTGTGCGCGAGCTCGGCCATCAGATCGGCGTGCGTGCCGGCAGCTGGCAGGAACAGCAGGCGCTGCTGCTGGAGCTGTTCGCACTGCTGCTGGAGAATGTGAGCGAACTGCTGGACGATCGCAGCTGGCTGCAGGGCCAGATCGCGGCGGTGCGGCAACTGCTGTCCGGCCCGCTGCAGGCCGAGGCCGTTGAACGAACGCGTGCCGAGCTGCGCGAGGTGATCTACCGGCAGGGCCTGCTGCGCCAGGGCATCGACGACTCCAAGGCGGCGATGCGCGGACTGATGGGGGATTTCATCGAACGCATGGATGGCATGGCCACCAGCACCGGTGAATACCATGACCGTATCGGCAGCTACGCACTGCAGCTGCGCGAGGCGCGCAGCATCGCCGATCTGAACCAGCTGCTGCAGGAGGTGATGCGCGATACCGGCAAAGTGCAGCAGCAGGCCGCGCAGGCACGCGACCACCTGGCTGCCGCACGGCTGGACGTGGAGCGCGCTGAACAACGCATCGCCGAGCTGGAACAGGAACTGCGCATGGCCGGCGACCTCGCGCGCATCGATCCGCTGACCCAGGCACTGAACCGCCGGGGCCTGGACGAACTGCTGCAGCGCGAGCTGGCGCGCGCCGAACGCAACAACACGCCGCTGGGCGTGGCGGTGATCGATCTGGATGACTTCCACCAGACCAACAACGCGCATGGTCACGCCGGCGGTGACGCGCTGCTGCAGCACATGGTGGCGGTGTGCAGGCTGCTGCTGCGCGCCACCGATGGCATCGCGCGGCTGGGCGGCGACGAGTTCGTGCTGGTGCTGCCGGAGACCCCCGGTGCGGACAGCATGGCCACCGTGCAGCGCCTGCAGCGCTCACTGGCGCATCGGGTACTGACCGTGCAGGACCGGCGCGTGCCGGTGCATTTCAGTGCCGGACTGGCGCAATGGCAGCCCGGCGATGACAGCGAGGCGCTGCTGCGACGCGCCGACGAGGCGCTGTACGCGGCCAAGCGGCAGGGCAAGAACCGCGTGCAGGCGGGCTGAAGCGCTCCGCCGGGCATGGCCCGGCGCTACCGCCGCCCGTCCGGCGACGCGGCTACTTCCCGCGCAGCTTCTGGATGCCGGTCACCGCCGCCAGCACGATGGCGCCAGCGACGATACCCACCACCATGTTGGCAACCGCGCCGATCAGCCAGCCCCACTGGCCCTGGCCACCGAGCGCCTGCACCGCGTGGTGCAGCGCCGGCACGTTGTGCACCAGAATGCCGCCGCCGACCAGAAACATGGCCACGGTGCCGGCGATCGACAGGAACTTCATCAACCACGGCGCCGATGCGACCAGGCCGCGTCCGAACGCTGCGACCGCTCCGCCCTTACCCGAGAGGTACAGGCCCGCGTCGTCCAGCTTGACGATGCCGGCAACCAGTCCGTAGACGAACACCGTCATCGCCAATGCGACCACCACCAGGGTGAGCACCTGCTGGGAGAACGAGGCGGCGGCAACCACGCCCAGTGTCAGGACGATGATCTCGGCAGAGAGGATGAAGTCGGTACGGATCGCACCTTTCACCTTGTCCTTCTCCCACGCCACCATGTCCACCTCCGCATCGGCCAGCGCCCTGCGCCGCTCGGCCTGGTGCTCGGCGTCCTCGTCCGCCGAATGCAGGAAACGGTGCGCCAGCTTTTCCACGCCCTCGAAGCACAGGAATGCGCCACCGATCATCATCAAGGGCACGATCAGCGGCACGTTCCAGCCACGACCATGCAGCCAGGCTTCCAGGGCGCTGATCGCCAGCGCGGCCGGAACCAGGATCACCTTGTTGAGCAGCGAGCCTTTGGCCACCGCCCAGACCACAGGCAGTTCACGGTTGGCGGAAACACCGGTTACCTGCTGCGCGTTCAGCGCCAGGTCGTCGCCAAGCACACCGGCCGTCTTCTTCGCGGCCACCTTGGTCAGGATCGAGACGTCATCGAGCAGCGTCGCGATATCGTCGAGCAGGGCAAACAGGCTGGCACCGGCCATGGGGGTTCCAGGAGGGAGGATGGACGGATTCTGACCGATCCAACGGCCCGGGAGGAAGTGGATTCACCGCGTGCCTACCCTGCCCCGGCCAGACTGGCGAGGTGATCCCGTTCCGCCGGGCATGGCCCGGCACTACCGGTCGTTGTCCACAAGGAGTGCCGTTTGAACAATCCGCCCACCGCCACTGGCAATCCACCGCTGGTAAAAGGCATGAGCCGACGCAGCCAGATCCTGCGCCTGCTGATGCGCTACCGTCATTCGGGGGTGTTCTCCGGCATGAACCTGGACGCAGCCGGCAGCCAGGCCGAGGTGCCGGCCGACGGCAATCCCGAGCAGTTCGTCAGTGACCTGGAAGCGCTGGGGCCGACGTTCGTCAAGCTGGGCCAGATGCTGTCCACACGTCCAGACATGGTGCCGGTGGAGTTCGCCACGGCACTGGAGCGCATGCAGGAGAAGGTGGCCGAGATTCCGGTCGAACGCATCCATGCCATCGTCGAGCAGGAGCTGGGGGCACCGGTGAGCAAGCTGTTCGCGGCCTTCGACCCCGAGCCGCTGGGCTGCGCCTCGATCGCCCAGGTCCATCGTGCGGTGATGCATGACGGCCGGCAGGTCGCGGTGAAGGTGCAGAAGCCGGAGGTCGCCGCGCAGCTGCGTTCGGACCTGGAAGCGTTGCGCAGCTTCGCTCTGGCCGCCGATCACCTGACCCAGGTCGGCCGACGGGTGCGCCTGCGCGACTGGCTCAACGAGTTCGCCAAGACCCTGATGCAGGAGCTGGATTACCACGCCGAGGCCGAGAACCTGGCCCGCTTCGGCCGCCATCTGCGGCCCTTCCGGCGCCTGTGGGTACCGCAGCCGATCTGGGATTACAGCAGCCAGCGCGTGCTGACCATGGAGCTGGCCACCGGCGTTCGCGTGGACGCGATACCCGGCGTCCGCCGTACCGAGCAGTCGATGGACCCGTTGGCAGCCGCGCTGATCCGGGGCTACCTGGACCAGATCTTCGTGCATGGCGAGATCCACGCCGATCCCCATCCGGGCAACCTGCGGGTGATGCCCGATGGTCGCCTCGCCATCTTCGATCTGGGCATGGTCGCGCACATGCCACCGCGGCTGCGCGAGCGCCTGCTGAAGATCCTGTTCGCCGCCGTCGATGGCCGCGGCGAAGAAGTGGCGGACGATCTGATCAGCATCAGCACCCGGCTGGAAGCCTTCGACGAGGAGCGTTACCTGCGCGAGACCGGCCAGTTGATCGCGCGCTATGCCGCCAGCGGCAACTTCTCCGAGGGACGCGTGGTGCTGGACATGGTGCGCATCGCCACGGCCTGTGGATTGCGTACGCCGCCGGAACTGAGCCTGCTGGGCAAGGCGCTGCTGAACCTGGAGACGGTCTGCCGCCTGCTCGCGCCCGAACTGGACACGCGCCGCATCGTCGAACGCCAGCTGCAGCATGTGATGCGCGCGCGCCTGAAGAAGTCGCTGTCGGCCGCCAACCTCGCCAGCGAGGCGATGGAGCTGCAGCAGCTGCTGCGCGATGGGCCGCGCAAGCTGTCGGACATCATGGCCCTGCTGGCCGAGAACCGCCTGCAGATGAAGGTGACCGGGCTGGAGGAATCACGGCTGATGGAGAATCTGCAGAAGATCGCCAACCGCGTGGCGGCCGGCATCATCAGCGCAGCGCTGATTCTCGCCGCATCGCTGATGATGAAGCTCGATACCGGCTGGCATCTGTTCGGTTACCCGGCGATCGCGCTGGTGCTGATGCTGATCGGCGTGGCGTTGGGGCTGGGCATCGTCACCAGCGCGCTGTTGTTCGATCGGCGCGCGCGGGCACGCGAGGAACGCGGCCATCGATGAGCGGAGTGCGTGGTGCGCGATATGTGCACCTGCGCCATACGTCCATCTCCGAAGTGCCGCATTCATGCGGTTCTTAATGCAATCCAACGCGCATTTTCACGCTCGTTTTACTTGATCGCGCTGTTACCGCACGCGGTCGATCAACAAACATTTCAGTCAGGTTCGTGCATGCACTATCGGGTCATCGGCCTGTCATGCACACATGCTAGCGGCAGCGCCGGTCGGATGGACACGCGTCGGTACGACGTCCATCGCACCACCCCGTTCACTGCCGAAGCCGCCTATGCTCTGGATCCTTCTGCTGTCGTTGTTGCTGCTGGCCTGGCTGTTCCTCGCTTCCGACAAATGGATGTGGTGGAAGGCCGGATCGTTCTCACTGCTGTTGCTGGCGCTCAGCACGTGGTGGCTGATCGACAAGCTCTCCGGTGACGGACTCAACGCCGCCACGCTGTACCACCTGGGTGCGGACATGGAGGGTGCCGGCGTCGCCGACTTCAAGGGCTACATCGCCGGCTTCATCGTGCTGGCCCTGGTTTCGCTGCTACCGCTGTTCGCCACGCGGGTCCGCCGCTGGCATCGGCCCGGACGGGGTGCGGCCTGGTTCGCCGGCTTCGCCGTCGCATGGGTGGTCACGCTCATGGTCAGTCCGCTGGCGCGCGACGGCCAGCGTCTTTACCAGCAGCTGCGACCGGTTGATTTCGCGCGCATCGCGCCGGAATACCAGGTGCCTACCCAGCCGTTGCAGCGGCCGCGCAACATCGTCTGGATCTACGGCGAAAGTCTTGAACGCACTTATCTGGACGAGAACGTGTTTCCCGGGTTGATGCCCAATCTCAATCGTCTGGCCGCCAGGTCGTTGGATGTGCGCGGCCTGGCATCGGCCGAAGGCAGTGGCTGGACCATCGCCGGGCTGGTGGCATCGATGTGCGGCGTGCCGCTGACCACCTCGCAGGGCGATGAGAACAGCATGGACCGGATGGGCAGCTTCCTGCCCAAGGCCGTGTGCCTGGGCGATTACCTGAAGCAGCAGGGCTACACCAACCATTATCTGGGCGGCGCCAACGGCCAGTTCGCCGGCAAGGGCCAGTTCCTGGCCAGCCACGGCTTCGACGAAGTACATGATCTGGCGTGGTTCAAGCAGCAGAAGAAGATCGGGCGCATTCACTACTCTGCTTGGGGCGTACACGATGACGTGCTGCTGGACACCGCCTACCAGCGCTTCGAGCAGCTCTCGCGCGCCGGCGCACCGTTCATGCTGACCACGCTGACCATGGATACGCACCATCCCGCAGGCCACCTGCCGGTGTCGTGCAAGGGCGAACGCTACCAGAGCCAGTACGGCAACATCGGCCTGCTCAACGCGCTCAAATGCACCGACCGCCTGATCTCGCAACTGGTCCAGCGCATCCAGGCCAGTCCGTACGGCAAGGACACGCTGATCGTGATCGCCTCGGACCATCTGGCGATGCCCAACGATCTCAGTCACGTGCTGGCCAGGCAGAAGCGCGAGAACCTGCTGCTGTTCCTCGGTGATGGCGTGGCGCCGCGCCAGCTGGCGGCGGAGAACGGCTCGACGCTGGACTCCGGCGCCACCCTGCTGGGCCTGCTCGATCCGGGCCTGCGCACGATGGGCTTCGGCCGCTCGCTGCTGGACGAAACACGTGCCCCCAGTGCCAGCGTCGCGGCGCGTCGCGATGGCGGCCGCGATTACCCGCAGTACCTGGCATTCGCCCGGTCGCTGTGGCTGGGCGAGCCGACGCGCGAACTGAGGATCGACAACGACGACCAGGTGGTGGTGGGCATGCAGCACGTGCAGCCGCCGGTCCTGCTGGAGTACGACAAGGACTGGGGCCTGAAGTCGGTGTATCTGGAGAACACGTCCCGCCAGTTCGACGATGCCGATCCGGACAACACCCTGGCCTATGTGGATCGCTGCACCGCATTCGAGGATGGGTCGGCCGACGGCGACTGGTGCGCCTTGCTGGTGAACCGCGACAACGGCATCAAGCTGTACCGCGACGACGACCTGCGTGGTGGCATCGCGGTGGACGCGCCGCTGGATGCGTTCCAGGGACCGCGCCCGAGCGTGCGCCAGGCCCACATGATCACCCAGAAGGGCCGCCGCACCCGCGCCGGCCAGTACATGCTGCAGCTGGTGGCAAGCACGCGCCCGGATCGCGGTTTCTGGATCGAGGCCGTGTCATCGCAGCGCAAGGTGGTGCTGGCCCAGCAGTGGGTCCAGCCTGATGCCGACGGCAAGATCAATGTGTCCTTCGGACTGGATCATGAAGTGGACGATCTGGAGATCCGCGCCTGGTTGAATCACGCCGAGAAGCTGGCCGTGGATACCTTCGCGCTGGTGCCTTCGCGCAGCCGACCGCGGGGATAGGGTTTTCTGCAGGGCTGCGCCCTGCACCTGCTGCAAGCTGGAGCAAAGGCAACAGCAACAGCAACAGCGTGCATTCCGTGGGATGGCGGGGCGGTTTCCGGCAGCCGTAGGCAGGTGTCGACCTTGGTCGACACTTCTGCCAGATATCGAAATCAATCTGGGGTCAGATCCGTTTTCTGCGGAAGAAAACGGATCTGACCCCAAAAGCAATTCCAGCAGATCGCGGAAATCTGTCGAAGGCGGGGTGGGTCCGGTTGCGGGGGCGTGAGCCGCATGGATGCGGCGACCGAGCTTACATGGACGTACTTGCAGCGGCCCCCGCAACCGGACCCACCCCGCCATCCCATGGAATGCTTGGTATTGCTGTTGCTGTTGCTGTTGCTCCGGCCTCGGCAGGTGCAGGGCGCAGCCCTGCCGGGAATCCCCTACTCCTGGGGGTCGCGGGTGATGTGGATGTCCGTTGGCGTGGACAGCGGAATGTTCCGCTCCGCCAGGATCTGCAACAGACTGAAATACAGATCGCTGCGGGTGCCGTACACCTGCCGCGGGCTGGCCACGTAGGCGAAGCTGTTGATGGTGATCTGGCCGCCGGCAATGCCGTCGATGTATACCGTCGGCGCGGGCGTCTGCAGCACGCTGGTGTGCGCGCCATAGGCATCCAGCATGGCCTGCCGCAGGCCGGCGACGTCGGTGCTGGTCGGTACCGCGAACTGGATCTGGATGCGGCCCTGGTTGTTGCCCATCGTCATGTTGCGGATGGTCTTGGTGATCAGCTCCGAGTTGGGCACGATCAACGTGGACTTGTCGCCCACCTGGATCTCGGTCGAGCGCACATTGATGCGGCGGATGTCGCCCTCCTGGTCACCCAGCTTCACCCAGTCACCGATCTTCACCGGTCGCTCGGCCAACAGGATCAGGCCGGAAACAAAATTCTGGGTGATCGCCTGCAGGCCGAAACCAATACCCACCGACAACGCACTGACCAGCAGCGCCAGCTTCTGCAGGTTCAGGCCCATCACCGTCAGGGCCCACAGCACCGCGATGATGATGCCAAGATAGCGGGCGACGGTGCTGATTGAATTGCGCGCGCCCAGATCCAGTTCGGTCTTGGGCAGGTAGGTGTCGGCCAGCCAGCGCTGCACCACCTGCATCACCCCCAGCCCGGCCAGCAGCACGCCGATGGCCAGTACGATGCGGCCCGGCTCCAGCGTCAGGTCCTTGGCGATGGGAATGCCATTGGCCAGCGACGCGAAGCGCTCCACGATCGAGCCGACATTGCCGAAGGGCGCGGCCAGTGCCAGCAGCGCGATCAGGACCACGAAGGTGCGCAGCACCGCCGACAGCAGCACGCCGGCCTGCTCCAGCCTGGAGACGCTCAGGCCGGTGCTGAGCAGGATGGTCTGGCCAACCTTGCTGTCGGCGTTCAACAGCCAGGTGCAGAAATCATCGACGAACTTGAACAGCAGTGTGGCTGCCAGCACCACGATGCTGCCGCCGATCAACTGCTGGTTCACGAACTTGGCGAAGTTCACATAGCCCAGCAGCGTGGCGATGATCGCCGCCACCACCGCGATGTTGCCAGCCACGCGCGCCAGTACCAACCAACTGCTGCGGCGCACCGGCTGCTGTGCGCCGAGACCATCGGCCTGCGCTTCCAGCTTCGCTTCGGCTTCGGCCGTCTGCCGCCGGTGCAGGCGTGCCAGGGTCACCAGCATGGCCATGATCAGGCCGAGGTAGGTCAGCGCAATCACGCCATCCAGTGCCACCGTGGTCACGTCGCTGGTGCGGGTGGCACGGTCAATGGCCACCAGCACGTTGCTCAGCCAGGCCAGCGCAGCGGCACCCCAGGCGTACTTGCGCAGCTTCAGCGCGGCGGTGTCATCCAGGTTCAGCAGCCGCCAGGAGGGGCGCCTGGGCATCAGCAGGCACGCGCTGAGCGCGGCGATGAAGGCCGCAGCGAAGGTCGCCGCCACCAGGCCATCGGCCACGTTCTGCAGGCGCGGGGCGATGCCGCCAATGGCATTCAGCGAAGCCACCAGCACCACCACCGCATAGCCCGGCAGCAGGGTGCCCACCAGCAGCAGCCACATGGCCAGGCCGGAACGGCGCAGGCGGCCGTCCGGCGCGCGTTCCGAGGCGGCAAACCGGCGCCCCAGCGCGCGCAGCCACAGGCGCAGCGGGAACATCATCACCAGTGCTGCGGCCAGGCCGAGCAGCAGGGTGCCCCAGCCGTGGGTGTCGATGGCCTTGGCCAGGGTGTCACGCCCCTGTTGCGCCAACGGGCGCACGCGGGCGATGTCATCGGGAAGCTGATCGGCCACCTGCCGCCAGAGCGACGGCGACAGCGGTGAATCGACCTTGCGGCCCAGTTCCTCGCTGATCTGCGCGGAACGTTGCTTGTCGATGTCCGCACTCAACTGCTGGGCACGCACCGCGATGGCTTTGGCTTGGGCCACCGAGGCGGCCAGGGCATCGCTCTCGCGGCTGAGCGTACGTCGCTGCGCGGCCAGGTCGGGGGGCTCGGTGGTGCCCTGCGGCGCTTCACCCAGCTGAGCCAGCTGCTCTTTGAGCTGGTCCAGCTGTGGCTGCAGGGACTTTTCCAGCGCCTCTGCATCCCGCTTGGCCTTCGAGGCGTCCTCTGAAAGCGTGCCGAGTGTTTCGGTGGCTTCGGCGTCGTCGCGCTTGCGCGCGATCTCCTTCAGCGTGCTGTCAATCTGTGCCAGCTGCTGCTTCGGCGTAGGCGCCTCATCCTGGGCGAACACCGGCGCGGACAGCAGAAGGGCGGCGCCCAGCAGCAGGCCCAGCCAGGGCCCGCGCGTGCGGATCGATTGCAGGAAAGAAGACACGCCAGATGCACACCGGTTCGCGCGGACCACCGCGCCTGCGCGCGACTATACGGCACGACCGGTCAAGGTCGGATGCCCGGGGCGGCCCCGCCCGCAGCACCCGCCCCCGCGGTTCAGTACTTCAACCGCAGCTCCTCCACCGTCGGCTGCTGCAGCGCATACCAGTCCTGGAACTCTTCCTCGGTGATTTCGTCCGGGGCGTACACCGCCACCGGAGGCCAGTCGTGGTCGGTCGGCAGCGGCTGGCGCGGACCGGCGCGCAGGCTGTAGCTGACGCCCTCATAGTCCACCAGATCGTCGACCTGCGGCCATTGCTCGCGCGCGAACGCGGTTTCACTCTTCAACAGGATCACCTGGTACATCGGCACCTCCACTTCAGGTTGGATCGGAACACCCGGCGCTGGCGGCAGGATACCGCCGCGCCGATGAGAGCGGGAATGACGCCGCGGCGACGCAATGTTCTGGACACCGCCATCGCTCCGGCTTCACCCGCTCGTGGCGAGGCCGTCGGCATCGTGGAGGCCCGTTCCCGCTGCGCCTGCCGATGACCGAACAGCTGCCACTGAAGACCGTCGCCGACCTCAAGCTGCCCCGCTACCTGGGCACCTGGTATGAGATCGCGCGCCTGCCCATGCGCCACGAGCCGGAAGGCTGCACCGATGTCTCGGCGCACTACAGCCTGCTCGACAACGGCAACGTCAGCGTCCACAACCGCTGCCGCATGGACGGCCAGGTCGAGGAGGCCAGCGGCGAAGCCTGCCCCGTCGACAACGACAGCGCGCGCCTGGAAGTGAGCTTCCTGCCCAAGGGCCTGCGCTGGCTGCCCTTCGCCAAGGGCGACTACTGGGTCATCCAGATCGCTCCGGACTACAGCGTGTCGCTGGTTGGCAGCCCCGATCGCCGCTACCTGTGGCTGCTGGCACGCGAGCCGAAGCTGGACGCCACCGTGCGGGACCATTATCTGGCCACGGCGCGGCTGCTGGGCTTCGATCTGTCCGAACTGATCCACACGCCGCACACCGGCCATCCCACCGCCTGACCCATCACCATGGACCTGAAAAGTGGCTATCCCTGGTGGGCCGTACGCAATGGCCTGATCCAGGCATTTCCCCCGCTGGAGGGCGACCTGCGCTGCGATGTGCTGGTGGTCGGCGGCGGCATCACCGGCGCGCTGATCGCCGATGAGCTGTCAGGACACGGTCACGAGGTTGCCCTGATCGAGCAGCGCGACATCGGTTGGGGCAGCACCGCGGCCAGCACCGCGCTGCTGCAGTACGAGATCGACACCCATCTGCTGGAACTGGCCCAGCGCTATGGCCACGACGCGGCCACGCTGGCCTACCGGGCCTGTGCCGAGGCGATCCCGGCACTGGGCGAAGTGGCGCGTGGCCTGAAGGACGTGGACTTCCGGCGCATGGACAGCCTGTACCTGGCCAGTCGCCACCGCGACGTGCCCCGCCTCATGGCCGAGGGCCAGGCACGCCGCAGCGCCGGCCTGGACGCCCGCTGGCTGGGCCCGGAGGCGCTGGCGGAGCGCTTCGATGTGGACGCCGGCGGCGCATTGCTGACCCGGCAGGCAGCGCGGGTCGACCCTTACTGCCTCACCTATGGATTGCTGAAGCGGGTGCGCCAGCGCGGCGGCCACATTCACGATCGCACCGTGCTGCACACGCTGACGCCAGGCACACGGGGCGTAACCGCCCAGACCGAATCAGGCGCGACGATCCGCGCAGGCCACGTGGTGCTGGCGATGGGATACGCCAACCAGCGCTGGCTCTCGCAGCGCGTCGCACGCAACCGCAGCAGCTATGCCTTCATCACCGACCCTGTCGATGCCGCGGTGCTGGGCCCCCTGCAGCGCACGATGGTGTGGGAAAGCGCGCGCCCCTATCTGTATCTGCGGGCCACCGGCGACCGTCGCCTGCTGGTGGGCGGGCTGGACGATGCCATCGATATTCCGGCACGGCGCGACCGGCGGGTGGAAGGCAAGGCAGACAAGCTCATGAAGCAGCTGCTGCACTGGTTTCCCAAGCTCGACCCGGTACCGGCATTCTCATGGGCCGGTACCTTCGCCGAGACCGCCGACGGATTGCCGTTCTTCGGCCCGCATGAACAGTGGGGGCCGCGCGTGCACCTGGCAATGGCCTACGGCGGCAACGGCATCACCTATTCCATGATCGGCGCACAGCTGCTGCGGGCCCGCATCGAGCGGCGCAAGCATCCGCTGGCGGAGCTGTTCGGGTTCGGGCGGCTGTGACCTGCAGCCGGGCATGGCCCGGCTCTACCCCAATCCGGCGCCGACAGGCATCATTCAAGCACGCCCTGCTAGCGTCGGCCTGTAACGCCGCGTGTGGCGTGGTCCCTGTCCGCTGGAGCGCCAAGATGATCCGCCCCCTGACCCTGCTGTTGTGCCTGGCCCTGCCCGGGACCGTGCTCGCCCAGTCCGCTGCCGGCGCCACCGCACCGCAGGCATCCGGGCTGGATCTGACATTGCCGCAGGCGCCGATGCGTTACCTCAACGATCCGACGTTGCAGCAGGACCCGCCGGGCACCTACTACGGTGACAAGAGTGGCCCACGCGTGCACGACGATGCCCGCATCGCCGACGTGCAGGACGACAAGGTGAAGGTCTCCGGCAGTTTCACCACCGGCATCGGGTACTCCAAGCGGGGCGGCAACAGCCACTACAACGCCGCCACGCTGAATCTGAGCAAGAACTACACCACCGACGAGGGCAAGACCCGCGGGGTGAACCTCAACATCCACGTCAGCGAAGGCGAGGGCCCGGGCTTCTTCGGCCCGTATGGCGGCTACTACGGTCGCGGCCCCGGCTACTGGGACTACCCGCCGCCCTACGGCTGGTAAGCAGCGCCGGGCCATGCCCGGCGAGCGCAGCGCATGCATCAGGCCGCCGGGCATGGCCCGGCGCTGCCCGAGGTGCTCAATCCAGCCAGCCGTCGCGTTCGCTGTGCAGGATGCGGCCGTCATAGCCGCTCAGGCGCACCTCGACCTTCTGGTTGCGGGCATTGCGCGCTTCCAGCGACCAGGTGGCGCCATCGCGCTCCAGCGAGTGGATCTCGCGCAGGCCCTGCGACTGTGCCTTGGCCAGCACCTGCTCGGTCGGCAGCAGCGCGCGGCCGTTGTGCTCGTCGAAGATCTCGCCGGTCTTCGGGTCCACGTAGACCTCGCTGAAGCGGCCATCGGCGCGGCTGACGTCGGCTTCCCACAGGCCGTCATCGCGTTCGATCTCGTGGATCTGGGTGTAGCCGGCCTTGCGCAGGGCCTGCTCGGCCTGGGCCATGCCCAGCGGTGCAGCGTGCACGGCCGGCGCAATGGCCAGCACGGCGACGGTGGCGAGGGTGAGCGACTTCAGCATGGGAGTTCTCCTGTTCGTGGCCGGACCATTCCGGCAGCACCACGATGCCGCGGTCGGCTAACAGCCCCTTAGCGGCCATCGTTAGTCGGCTGTTAGTCAGCGGTGCCATGCTCGCGCCTGTCGCCATCGCCCGAGGATCCGTTACCGATGCTGGTCTCCCTGCCCCTGCTGCTGGCCCTGGCCACTCCGGGCTCCGCTGCCGGCCCTGCGCCGGACCCGGCGCAGCAGGTCGCGCGCCGCGCCGTGCAGCAGGGCCGTTACGTGCCCCTGGAACAGGTGGTGCGCGACGCGCTCAGGCGCCAGCCCGGCCAACTGCTGGAGGTGGAGCTGGACGACGCGGTGTACGAGGTGGAGATCCTGCGTGACGACGGCGCAGTGGTGGAGCTGGACTATGATGCGCGCAACGGGACGTTGTTGAAGATGGAACTGGACGACTGATGCGGATCCTGCTTGCCGAGGATGACACCGAGCTGGCCAAACGCCTGCAGCCCCTGCTGGAGCAGGCCGGCTACGTGGTCGATGTGGCCACCGATGGCCGTCGTGCGGAAGAGATCGGCCAGATCGAGGACCTGCATGCCGCGGTCGTCGATCTTGGCCTGCCCGGCCTGGATGGACTGAGCGTGATCGAGCGCTGGCGTGCCCATGGCCGCGATTTTCCGGTGCTGGTGCTGACCGCACGCAGCCGCTGGCACGACAAGCTGGCCGGCTTCGATGCAGGCGCCGATGACTACCTGACCAAACCGTTCCAGGCCGATGAACTGGTGCTGCGCCTGCGTGCCCTGATCCGCCGCAGCCGGGGCCACGCCAGCCCGCGCCTGCAGTGCGGCCCCCTGCAGCTTGACGTCAACGCCGGTCGCTTTGAACTGGACGGGCAACCGTTGCCGCTGAGTCCCCAGGAGTTCCGCGTACTGAGTTACTTCATCCATCACGCCGGCCGCGTGATCAGCCGCGACCGCCTCGGCGAACAGGTCTTCGAAGGCGGTTACGATCCGGACTCCAACGCGCTGGACGTGCTGCTTGGCCGGGTGCGGCGCAAGCTGGGCGTGGAACTGATCCATACCGTGCGTGGCCAGGGTTGGCGGCTGGCCGAGGCATGAGCGCGCGCCAGCCTTCATTGCGGCGGCGGCTGCTGCTGGTGGGGGGCATCGGCCTGGTGCTGGTGTCGGTGCTGGCCAGCGTGCTGCTGGGCGAGCTGTTCAAGCGCAGCGCGCGCGACCGTCTTGACGGCGAGTTGCAGCAGGACATGTTGACTCTGCTCGCGCAGGCGGAGATCGATCCCGACGGACAGCTGCGGCTGCGCCAGGAACCCAACGACGCGCGCTTCCAGCGTGTGTTCTCCGGCGCCTACTGGCAGATCACCGACCACAACGGCAAGGTGCTGCTGCAGTCGCGCTCGCTGTGGGACCAGACCCTGCCGGTCACGGCCACCGGCCCGGCCGAGCGCAATCTGAGCGGGCCGATGCAGCAATCGCTGCGTGCCCGTGTGCAGCAGGTGCGCCTGCCACGTGCATCGCAGCCCTACATTGCGCTGGTTGCCCATGATCGCAGCGCGCTGGACGCGGACACCGCCGCCTTCCGTCAGCGCAGCGCGCTGGCGCTGGGCCTGCTGGTCGCGGCTTGGCTGGCGGTGCTGGCCAGCCAGG
This sequence comes from Stenotrophomonas sp. GD04145, assembly GCF_029835135.1. NCBI lineage: Bacteria > Pseudomonadati > Pseudomonadota > Gammaproteobacteria > Lysobacterales > Lysobacteraceae > Stenotrophomonas > Stenotrophomonas sp. GD04145. The sequence goes on from NZ_JAODZG010000006.1 coordinate 76,852, forward strand.
TGCATTTCGGCCTGCGCCCACTGCGCGGCCTGGGCCAGCAGCTGGAACGCATCCGCCGTGGCGATGCCGAGCGCATCGACCGCAGCCGGCTGGATCTGGAGATCGCGCCGCTGGCCGATGAGCTCGATGCCCTGCTCGATCACCACCAGCGCATGGTCGCGCGCGCGCGCAGCAGCGCCGAGGACTTGGCGCATGCGCTGAAGACGCCGCTGAGCGTGCTGGCGGCCGAGGCGGAGGGTGAAGGACGCGGCTGGCGGCGCACGGTGCACGAACAGGGCGCGCGCATGCGTGCGAGCATCGACCGCTACCTGGCCGCCGGCCTGGCCGTGGACCACCACCAGCGCAGCGATGTGGCGCCCGCGGTGGAGGCATTGTGCCGATTGATGACCCGCGTGCATGCCGGCCGCCGCATCCGCTTCCAGATGGACGTGGCACACGGGCTGGCCTTCGCCGGCGCAGCCACCGACCTGGAGGAGATGCTGGGCAACCTGCTGGACAACGCCGGCAAATGGGCCGCCAGCGAAGTACGCCTGCGGGCCCTGGCCAAACAGGACCGGCTGCATATCGAAGTGCGCGATGACGGCCCGGGGCTGGACGAAGCCAAGCTGGAGAGTGTCCTGCAGCGTGGCGTACGCCTGGACGAACGGGTGGAAGGCAGCGGCCTGGGCCTTGCGATCGCCGCGGAGATCGCCGCCAGCCACGGCGGCTCACTGCGCCTTTCCAACGAGAACCCGGGACTGCGCGCACGGCTGGAACTGCCGCTGGCCCCGACGGACGCCCCGCCTCCCCGGTAGAGCCGCCCCGGCGCTGCACGACCCGCCTCAGCGGTGATGCATCCACCAGCAGTCGATGGCGTCGAGCACGATGTGGATCACCAGGCCGATGCCCACCAGGCGGGTCTTCTTCGGCACGCACAACCCGGCATACACCGCGATCGCCGGCGCGGTGTGCAACGGGTGGAAGCCGATGCTGCAGCGGTTCGGCGCGTAGATCGGATCGGCCACCAGATGGTCGAGGTCGATGATCCAGCCCAGCAGCATCAGCAACCACGCCGACGCAAAGCGCTTGCGCCAGAACAGCCATGCCAGCAGGGCTGGCACGGCGGCATGCAGGAACAGGTGGAAGATCGCGCGGGCGCTCATCAGGACTGATAGCGCCGGGCCATGTCCGGCGTTGCCGCAGGCATCAGACCAGCGGCTCGTCGGACAGGTAGGTGTAGCCGGTCAGGCCCGCCTCCAGCGCCTGCGACAGTTCCTGCGCACGCTCCGGCGACAGCCCGGCGGCAGCCACGCGCTGGGCATAGGCCGCGCGCAGGTCGTCCAGCCGGTAGCCCACGTAGTCCAGCATCACGTCGGTGGTGTCGCCACGACGCTGCTGGGTGATCGCGTAGCCGTCCGCATCGGCCACCACTTCCACCGCGTCGGTGTCACCGAACAGATTGTGGATGTCGCCCAGGATCTCCTGGTAGGCACCGACCATGAAGAAGCCGATGCGGTAGCTCTCGCCGTGCTTGATCGCGTGCAGCGGCAGCGAACTGTCCAGGCTCTCGTTCTCGACATAGGTCTTGACCATGCCGTCCGAGTCGCAGGTCATGTCGGCAATGATGCCGCGACGGTCCGGCACTTCGTCCAGCCGCTCGATCGGCACGATCGGGAACACCTGGTCGATGGCCCACGCGTCGGGAATCGATTCGAACACGCTGAAGTTGACGAAGTACTTGTCGACCAGGCGCTCGTTCAGTTCATCCAGCGCCGGACGGTGGCTCTTCTCGTCATAGCTCAGGCGCGCACGCACGCCGTGGGCGATGGCGTAGAACAGGTCGTCGATGCGCGCACGCTGCGGCAGGTCGATCTGGCCCAGCGCGTAGCTGGACAGGCCTTCGGCATGGAAGTGCTGCGCCTCCTGGAACAGTTCCACCGCCGGGCGCACGTCCAGTTCCTCGTGGATCTCGCGCAGATGACGGATCGACGCCGGCTCGTCATCGTGCTGGTCCGGCACGCGGCCTTCCTGCGCCTGCTCCACTTCGGACACATTCGCGATCAGCACTGCATGGTGCGCGGTCATCGCACGGCCGCACTCGGTAACGATGCGCGGGGGGGGCAGGCCGTGCTCTTCGCAGGCGTTGGCCAGCGGCTGCACGATGTTGCTGGCATACGAATTCAAGCCGTAGTTGATCGAGCAGAAGCTGCGCGAACGGGTGCCTTCGTAATCAACGCCCAGGCCGCCGCCCACGTCCACATGGGTGATCTTCGCGCCCAGCTGCGACAGTTCAACGAAGTAGCGGGTGGCTTCGCGCATGCCGTTGGCGATGTCGCGCACGTTGGAGATCTGCGAGCCCATATGGAAGTGCAGCAGGCTCAGGCAATCGGCGTACTCGGTATCGCGCAGCGACTTCCACAGGTCCAGCAGCTGGCGCGGGGACAGGCCGAACTTGGCCTTGTCGCCCCCGCTGTTCTGCCACTTGCCGGCGCCCAGCGACGCCAGCCGCATGCGCACGCCCAGGCCGGGCTTCACGTCCAGCGCCTTGGACTCTTCCAGCACCAGCTTCAGCTCGGACGGCTTCTCGATGACGATGAAGGTCTGCAGGCCCAGCTTGCGACCGATCAGGGCCAGGCGGATGTACTCACGGTCCTTGTAGCCGTTGCAGACGATCAGGCCGCCCGGGCGCGACAGTGCCAGCACCGCCATCAGCTCCGGCTTGCTGCCCGCTTCCAGGCCGAAGCCCTCGCCGTGGTGGCTGGCCAGGGTACCGGCCACGCCGCGGTGCTGGTTGACCTTGATCGGGTACACCGCGGTGTAACCACCCGCGTAATCCCAGTCCTGCTGGGCCTGGGCGAATGCCGCCTGCAGCTTGCCCAGGCGCTGGCCGAGGATGTCCGGGAAGCGCACCAGCAGTGGCAGCTTGGCGCCCGCCTCGCGGGCGGCGTCCACCACCTTGGGCAGCGACACCACCGGGCCGTCCGCCCCGGTCGGTCTCACCACCATGTGCCCGGCCTGATCCACGTCGAAGTAACCATCCGCCCAATGCGGGATCGAGTAGGTCTTGCGGGCTTGGTCGAGGGACCAATCGGTCATTTCAGTCGGCCTTGTTGGCAATAAAAGGGGGGGCATGATAACGCCTATATGCCCACAGGTTCGTTATCATGCGCGCCCGCGCCCGTGACCCGGCTCCTGCCGGACCTGAACAGGCCGATCCGTCCGGATGTGGCTTGCGCCACGCGGCCCCGTGCCGCCAACCCGGCTCTACCCCCTCCGAACAGGACCCCAGAAGGACACGTCCCATGACTGACAGCAACAACTGGTACATCGAGCATTTCGAGCGCACCGGCTCGGCCATCGGCTACCGCATCACCGGCAAGCTGGACGAGGTGCAGTCGCCCTTCCAGAAGATCGAGATCTTCCAGACCACCGACTGGGGCAACCTGATGACCATCGATGGCGCCATCATGCTGACCAGCAAGGACAACTTCTTCTATCACGAGATGATCAGCCACCCGGTGCTGTTCACCCACGCCGCCCCCAAGCGCGTGGTGATCATCGGTGGCGGCGACTGCGGCACCCTGCGCGAAGTGCTCAAGCACAAGGGCGTGGAGAGCGTGACCCAGTGCGACATCGACGAGCAGGTCACGGTGATGGCGCGCAAGCACTTCCCGGAGCTGTGCGACTCCAACGACGATCCGCGCGCCGAACTGCTGTTCGACGACGGTGTGGCCTACATGGCCAACTGCCCGGCCGGCAGCGTGGACGTGGTGATCGTGGACTCCACCGACCCGGTCGGCCCGGGCGAAGGCCTGTTCAACAAGGCCTTCTACGAGAGCTGCTTCAAGGCGCTGAGGGATGATGGCATCCTGGTGCAGCAGTCCGAATCGCCGCTGATGCAGCTGGAACTTATCAACGAGATGCGTGCCGAGATGGGCAAGGCCGGCTTCGGTTCGTTCAAGACCCTGCCGTTCCCGCAGCCGTGCTACCCGACCGGCTGGTGGAGCGTGACCATGGCGCGCAAGGGCGACAGCAGCTTCGACTTCCGCCAGGCTGATTCGGCCGCCAAGACCTTCACGACCCTGTACTACACCGCCGCGCTGCACACCGGCGTGCTGGTGACCCCGCCGTTCGTGCAGGCGGCATTGAAGTAAAGAAAAACCCGCGCTGGCGACAGCGCGGGTTGTTCGTGTTCCGGTAGCGCCGGGCCATGCCCGGCGGCCGTTCGATCAGATCGCCCAGATTCCGGCAATCACCGCCGCCACCAGGCCCCACTTGATGACCTGGTAGGCCACCACGCTGCGCTCGCGCAGCGCCTTGGCCTTCAGGCGCACCTTGTACAGGCTGCCGAATGCCTTGTTGACACCCCCGGTCGGATCACCTGGCAGGTTCGGCGAAGCGCCACCGGCCAGCAGCGTGGCGGCCACCGCACGGTTGAACAGGCCCGGCAGGCCGAAGCGCAGCGGGCGCGCGATGTCGCAGAACAGGATCACTCGGTCCTGCTCGGTCTCGTTATGCGCGTGGTGGATGTAGGTTTCGTCGAACATCATCCACTCGCCGTCGCGCCAGCTCTTCCGGATGCCGTCCACTTCGATGTAGCAGGCATCATCGTTGGGGGTGCTCAGGCCCAGGTGCAGGCGCAGCGAACCGGCGAACGGATCGCGGTGCGGACGCAGCTCGCTGCCCGGCGGCAGCTGCGCGAACATCGCTGCGCGAACATCCGGAATCGACTCGATCAGGGCCACGGTCTTCGGGCACAGCGTCTTCGCTGACGGGTGCGAGGGGCCGTACCAGCGCAGGTAGAAGCGCTTCCAGCCACGGCGGAAGAACGAGTTGAAGCCCGCATCGTTGAAACTGCTGGACGCAGCGATCTTCTGCGCATCGCGCAGCGCCAGCGCCTCGTCACGGATCATCTGCCAGTTCTGGCGCAGGGGTTCCAGCTGCGGGAACTCCTTGCCCGGGTCCAGAAACGGCGTGGTCGGCACCTTCGAGAACATGTACATGACCACGTTGATCGGGGCCATGAAACTGGAGTGGTCCAGCAGCTGGCGCGACCAGCGCGCGCGGACCCTGCCACGGAAGTGGATGTACAGCACGCAGGCCACGAACAGCACTGCCAGTACGATCTTGATCATCAAAAACTTTCCTCCGGCGGCAGCCGGAACGGGAATCAGGGGGCGATGCACGGCGCAGGCGGCCGGCATCGGTGGCAACGCGGCAGGGGACGGGGACGTGCCGGAACGGGGCGGCCGCCGATGTCGCGGATGAACAGCTTATGGTCGGCAGGCCGTGCGCCGGGGTCAAGCCACACGTGCGCCATGTTCAGCGGCGCTTGGCTGAACGGGTGAATTTCTTCTTCAACTTATTGATTTTCAATGCCTCAAACCGAAAAGTGAGACGAAATTGTCCGCCCGTGCGCGACGAACTGTTCCAGCCACGGCCCCGACATTTCTCCGACAGAACGTGGATTAGCGAACTTGCCGGTACTAAAATTGACTTAACGAAAGTTTAGCCAGTTTCCCCGCCTCACCGGTTCGCTTGACGCTTCAGCGCCGCCCACCGGGTCGTCCGAGACCCCGCCATGCCCCTTCCTGCCTCCCCCTGCCAGACCTGCGGCGATGACGCCACCACGCCCCTGCTGCTCAAGCGTGGCGAACGCCTGCTGGCTCCCGATGTCTATCGCACCTGCCTAGATGGCCGCGAGGCCGTCATCAAGGACTACTCCCGCTATCGCGGCACGCCGCTGTCGCTGGTCGCACGCCTGATGGTGCGCCGTGAAGCGCGCATGCTGCAGCGCCTGGGCGGCTGGAAGCACGCGCCAGCGCTGCTGGGAACACTGGGAGGCCTGGCACTGGGCATGGAGTTCATTCCCGGCCAGACCCTCAGCACCGCCCAGGCAGTCGGCAATGAAGTGTTCGAGCAGCTGCAGCACGCACTCAGCCGCCTGCATGCGGCCGGCATCACCCATAACGATCTGCACGGCACCAACGTGGTGGTCAGCGGCGGCGTACCAGTGCTGCTGGACTTCACCTCGGCCTGGCGCGCACCGCGCTGGCTGCGCCGCAATCCGCTGACCCGGCAGATGCGCCGCAGCGACATGAAGAACCTGCTGAAGATCCGCCAGCGCGTGACCGGGCAGGCGCCCAGCGCCACCCAGGCCGCCCTGGTGGCCGACCCCGGCTGGGTGGCCGCAGTGCGCCAGGGCTGGAAGCGGTTCTACAAGTGGGCGAAGCGCCGGTAAGCGTCGCTCCGCTCACCGCTTTACCGCTCCTTGTAGAGCCGAGCCCATGCTCGGCTGCTCTTTGTAGAGTCGAGCAAGCTCGACTCTACATGACGGCGGAACGGCAGCCGAGCATCGGCTCGGCTCTACAACATCCCGCCGGACGGCTTACAGCGCGTCTGCGTCCAGCTCGCCGGTGCGGATACGCACCACGCTGCCCAGGTCATACACGAATACCTTGCCGTCGCCGATCTTGCCGGTACCGGCCGCCTTGACGATGGCTTCCACCACCGCCTCCACCTGGTCATCGGTCACGGCCACTTCCAGCTTCACCTTCGGCAGGAAGTCGACCACGTACTCGGCGCCACGGTACAGCTCGGTATGCCCCTTCTGGCGGCCGAAGCCCTTGACCTCCGTCACCGTGATGCCGGTGACGCCACGCTCGGCCAGCGCTTCGCGCACGTCGTCGAGCTTGAACGGCTTGATCACCGCCATGACCATCTTCATCGTCGATCTCCTGTCTTCCGGCGTGGAGGATAGCGCCTGAACGCGCCCGGTGCGACGCCGCGGCTGCCTGTCCGGGCAGCGCGCGCCGGCAGTATCCTTGTGGCTGAACGGCCTGCCCGCGCCTGATGCGCGGGCGCCACCCACGGAGCACCCCATGATCGACCTGAACCAAATCGATGACCTCGCCCGCCGCCTCAGCGACCTGGTGCCGCCGGGCCTGCGCGAATCACGCGAGGAACTGCAGGCCACCTTCAAGAGCGCGCTGCAGGCTGGGCTGGCCAAGCTCGATCTGGTCACGCGCGAGGAATTTGAGGTGCAGCGCGCGGTGCTGCTGAAGACCCGCCAGAAGCTGGATGCGCTGGAAACAGCGGTGCGCGAGCTGGAAGGGCGCCGCGCCGCAGAATGAAAAAGGAGGCGCGCTGCGCCTCCCACTTACAGATTATTTCCCGGATGGGGCCTTGCAGCAAGGCCCACCTGGCCCCCTAGACTCGCCGGCCTGTCGATCCGGCAGGACAACCTTGGGGGTATCGCGATGACGCAGGACACCGAATGGACACCCGTTTCGCAGGACACCTGCGATCAGGTCGCCGGGCCGTTCTATCACGGCACCCGGGCCGACCTGGCCACGGGCGATCTGCTGGTTGCCGGCTACGGCTCCAACTATCGCGATGGCGTGGTGATGAACCACATCTACTTCACCACGATTGCCAAAGGTGCCGGGCTGGCCGCGGAGATGGCCCGGGGCGAGGGGCGGCCGCGTGTGTACGTGGTGGCACCGACCGGGCCGTTCGAGGACGACCCGAACGTCACCAACAAGAAGTTTCCCGGGAACCCGACGCGGTCGTATCGCAGTGCGCAGCCGCTGCGGATTGTCGGTGAGATCACCGAGTGGGAACCCTACGATGCGGACTTCATCCGGCAGTTGAGGGAATTCGTCGCATCGGGGAGTGGCGAGATCATCAACTGATGGTCTATTGGTGCTGAGCGTTGCGCACATCTTCATCGGCATCGTAGATGTCAAGGCCGAGCTCGATGCCGCGCTTTCCCAGGGCGAGCAGGACCTTGGGCGAAAGCGAGACACCATCATTGCTGCTGCCCATGAAAAGGCCGCAGAACAGGTCAGGCCGGAACCGTGCCAGCGACTTCCATATGGCGGGATCTCCGGTGAGCTGATCAAGGATCTCAAAAATCTGAGCCTCCAGATCTTCAGGCTCACGACGCATCGCGGCCATTCGCCAGCTTCCGGTCCTGGCGATACGCACGACGCCCGAGTGGCTGCCTCCAAGTTCCTGGCCCTTGTGATGCGAGGCGGTTGGAGCCGCCCCCAGCAGGGCACTGATCTCATCCGGCAGAAGGTCGTCGCCGAAAAATCGAAGCGTTACCAGGGAATGATCGAATGCTGCCATTGAAGTCGGGTCGTCTTTTCGGAATGTCTTTCAGTATGCGCGTCCCGTCAATGTCAGCCTTGATCGGACCTGCGCGATTGCCCCGTGCCTGCACGCCTGTCCATCAATGCGCGGGCTGCGTCTGTAGTGCACTTGGCCCCCTGCGCAGCAGGTACAGCGCGACCAGGAAGGGCCACAGGGAGTTGATGGAAGAGAACAGGCGCTGGGTGAGTCCCCTGAAACCCTGCGGATCCGCGCCCACCAGGTTCAACCATAGATAGACCACTGCCGCGATGCTCACCACGGCAGTCACGGCATAGGCCCTTCGGTTGGCCGACCAGGCCCGCAGTTCGATATGCGACATCGCCGGCGCAATGATGTTCGCGATACCGATGGCGTAGAAGCCGTGCATCGGATGACCCATGGGCCAGAGCCCATTGGTCAACATGGAGACGCCAAAGATCATCCAGCAGGCGGCACCCACGGCGATCCGGCGCCCGGATTCCCGCCATAGCGCGATGGCAAACAGTACGAACCCCAGCCCGCAGCCGATGGCGGCGATCCGTCCGCACAGGCTTGCGAGCGCGGGTGCCTGCAGCAGCTCGCTGGCGTGCTGTGCAATCGGGTTGTAACCGGGTGCGAGCATCGCAGCAACGGTGGTCCAGAACAGGAACCATGGCAGGGGTATCAGACCCGCGAAAAGAAGAGGTCGGCTGTGGCGCAACATCTGCAATGATCCTTGTCGGGGTCTGCGCGGGTCGGCGAATCCATTCAAACACCACCGCCCTCTCGTCCTAAGGGCAGTGCCGCGGCAGTCAGACTCGCCGTGGCGCGCTGGACGGTCAATAGGTGGAAAGTCACTCGCACCTTCGCAGACGCGCGCCGCACGCTGTCGCAATCAACGCACTCTTCTCCCTCCAACAGACGAATCTGACGGGGCCGTCGCAGAAGTACCGAAAGCCCCGCCGTTCAAGCCTCTCGCGCCACTCCTCCCTATACGACAATGCCAGAAACGTCTCGGGCCTGGCCGCATTGGCCCCGATCCCTTGGCACTCCCCACAACGGCAGGTAATTGTTGCCCGGCCACCGTGGATCGGTGGCCGGGCCTCGAAAACCCGCCGTTGTGATGAAGTCTCCGCCTGCCGGCCATGGCGGGCGGTGCGTGGGGGCCTCGTGCCCGCCGGCCCAACACAACCCGGTTTTCGAGCCACGCATCGTCCGCCCCCCTACTGGTGGCAGCTTATGCCCGCCCGTGCCGGCGCATTCCCTCAGTAGTCGTAGCTCACGCTGACGCGCAGCGAGCGCGGTGCCTGCCGTACCGTCGCTGCGCCGTACAGCGGGTCCGGCTGCCCCGGATCCAACTCGGAGTACGGCGATTTCCACAACGCCACCTGGCTGTTGAATACGTTGAACACATCCAGGTTGAAGCCCAGTCGCCCAGCCGCCACCGAAGGCCGGTAGGAGACACCCAGATCCAGCTGTTTCAGCCAGGGCAGCCGCCCCTGGCTGCCCGGAGGCGCGGGCTGGCCGTTGTAGAAGTGGTAGGCAATGCCGTAGCCGGAAGGGTCTTCGAAGTTCGGGCCATACGAACCCAACGCGCTGAAGGGCGCGCCGGAAATCGCCTTGAGGTTGGCCGAGACCAGCCATTCCGGCGTCAACTGGTAGTAACCATGCAGCTTGAACTGGTGGGTGTGGTCGTTGCTCTGCGGCCCGTTGGTGTGTTCCATCAGCTGCGCGTAATCCCAGGCCTGCGTGGTCGACACCGCCGTCTGGCCGATGCCCGACAGCAGCTGGCCTTCGGTGGTGCCATAGCTGCGCGACCACGTGTAGTCCGCCCGGCCATACCAGCGGCCATCAAACGGGTGCTCCAGCGACAGGTTCACCGCGTAGTAGTTGCGCTTGAACCTGGGGAAGCCCATCTCGGCATTGGTCAGCGGCACGCTTACGTAGTTGCCGCTGGTATCGACCAGATTGAAGGTGTTCGCACGGCCAGGATTGATCAACCAGCAACTGACCGGATTGCTGTCCTTGGTGACGTCATACCCCAGGCTGTCGGCCTTGGCCAGCACCGCGCCGATATCGCAGTAGTCATCCACGCCGCTGCGCAGCACCCGATAGGTCGCCTTCGCGCCGTACACCCAGTTCTGGCCGAGCGCCCTGCTGAAGCCCAGGATGAACTCGTCCTGGTAGGACGGCTCGATGCCGGAGGTCGCCACCGTCTTCGGATCGGGCAGCACGCCGTAGTAGTTGTTGGCCGACACCGCGCCGGAGAACGCGGTGAGGTCGGTTGGATAACCGTTGCTGTCGATGCCGCCATAGGTGTAGTACGTCGAGGTGGCCAGCGTCGCGCCCGCCGCGTTGAATGCAGGGTTGAGCGGCAGCGCGAGGTAGTAGCGACCCACGTTGCCGAACACCTTGAAGCGCCCGTCGCCGTCGACGTCCCAGCTGAAGCCCAGCCGCGGCGCCCACTGCCCGCTGGTCTGCTTGATGTAGGCGTCGCCATCGCGGTTGTAGTTGGTGAACTGATCCAGGCGCAGGCCCAGGTTCAACAGCAGGCGGTCGGTCACCTGCCAGCTGTCCTCGATGTACTGCGCCCGCTGCGAGGCGCGTACCGACGCCAGTGCGCTGTAGATGTACTGGCGCACGTAATAACCCTCCTCACCATTGCGGATGCCGCCGGTGGCCGGCACGCCCAGGCCGGTATTGAGGGGCACGTTCGGGTTGGACTGGCCATAGATCCAGTAGTAACCGTCGGCGGAGGCCACCGAGCCACGGTTGAGCGCACGGGCATTCTGGTTGTCGATGCCGACCGTGATGCTGTGGTTGCCCCATCTGTAGTTCGCATCCAGTCGCAGGTTGTTGGTGCGGTTGCCGCGATCCGGGTTGACCAACAGCGACGTGGTCTGCGCATTGGTGATCGGCGTACCACCGTTCAGCGCCGGATTCTGCAGCGTGGCGCTGCTGATGTAGGTCAGGCTGCCGTCGTAGGCCGGGTTGCCGATGTAGTCATCGGTACGCATTTCGCCATACTGCGCGCTGACGGTAAGCCGGTCGGTCAGGTAGCCAGTGTACTTGGCCGTCCACAGGTCGCCACCGGTCTTGGTGGTGTCTTCCTTGCCACGCTGCGCACCGCGGGTGAGCGTGTCGTAGTCGTAAGCGAAGCTATCGCCCCGGAAGACATTGCGGCTGGAGGCTCCGGTCAGTTCCAGCAGGTGGTTGTCGGTGATGTTCCAGTCCAGCTTGGCGTACCAGCGCGGGCGGTCGTACTCATAGCGGGAGTAAGCATTGGTCGCCTCCACATTCTTGACGTCGGTGCCCTCACGGCGCTCGAGCTCGTACGAGCCGAAGAAGAACAGCCGGTCTTCCAGGAGCGGGCCACCGGCGTAGATGCTCTGCGTGGTCACCCACTCGCGGTCCTGGCTTTCCGGTGAATACAGCGCGCCATTGCCCGGGTAACGCACATCGTCCTTGTCCGAGCGCGTGGACGCTGGTTCCCAGGTGACCTGGCCACCGAATCGCCACTCATTGGTGCCGCGCTTGCCCACCGCATTGATGACGCCGCCATCGGAACGGCCGTACTTGGCGCTGTAGCCACCGGTGTAGATTTCCTGCTGGTCGATGCTGCCGTAGGGCAGCGTGAGGCCACCCAGACCGCGCAGTGGATCGGTGCTGTTGAAGCCATTGATGTAGTAGGCGTTCTCGGCAGCGGACGAACCGCCGAAGCTCACCAGCTGTGCACCGGTCGGGCCGGCATAGGTGCCATTGCCACTGTTGCCGCTGACCCCGGGCGCAAGCTGCGCGATCGCCTCGGCCGAGCGACCCAGTGGCAGGCGCTGCAGCTGCTCGGCCGTGATCACCGTGCGCGAGTCCACGCTGCTGACATCGATCGCAGCCGCGGCCCGGTCGGCGCTGACCTGCACACCGTCCAGCCGGATGACGTCAGCGAAGGACACCTCGGTACTGGCGCCTACCGTCAGCGAAATGCCCTCGCGGGTCTGCAGCACGTTCCCTTCGGCATCGCGTGCTTCCACCACGTAGCGGCCCAGTGGCAGCTGGCCGACGGTAAAGCGGCCTCGTCCATCGACCGTCACCTCGCGGGTGAGGCCGGTATCGCTGCGAACGAAGATGCGCTGGGCGGTGGCCGGCGCCTGTCCGGCGATCGCGCCGGTGGTGGACTGCGCATGAAGTGTGGGAGACGCGGTGGCAAGCAACACCGCCAAAGCCAGCAATCGCGGGCGCAGTGAAGAACGAGCTGTCGTCATCGTGGGCTGTACGGGTAGTGGGGGAAGCAATGCCAGCCGCAATCGGTGGACCAGACATCGCACATTCATTAACCCCGCCCGCGCCCCAATGCAGAAATGCTCAGTGGTTATCTGCTTTTGGCCGACGGTCATACCGAGCCGCGCGCGCGTCGGTGCCTCCCCCCCTCCTCGTGCCACGCAGGAAAGCCCTAGGCGCCTGGCCAGCAATGCCTGATGGCGACGGACAGAGTGACGGCCGCACCATCGAGCCTCTCTCTCTGCAGGAAGCACACATGAGCCTGGCCCTGGTCTACAGCCGTGCCCGCGCCGGGGTCGAGGCCCCGCTGGTGCGGGTGGAAGTACATCTTTCCGGTGGCCTGCCCGCCACCCAGATCGTCGGTCTGGCCGAAACCAGTGTGCGCGAGTCGCGCGAACGCGTACGTGCGGCGCTGCTCTGCGCGCGCTTTGATTTCCCGCAACGGCGCATCACCCTGAACCTTGCGCCCGCCGACCTGCCCAAGGAAGGTGGGCGCTACGATCTGGCCATCGCCCTGGGCATTCTTGCCGCCAGTGGCCAGATCCCGCCGCAGTCGCTGCTGCCGTACGAGTTCCTGGGCGAGCTGGGCCTGACCGGCGAGCTGCGCCCGGTTGCAGGCGCGCTGCCCGCCGCCATCGCGGCGGCCGAAGCGGGCCGCATCCTGGTGGTCCCACCGGGGAATGCGGCCGAATCGGCGCTGGCCGAACACGCCGACGTGCGCGTGGCCCGCACGTTACTGGAATGCTGCGCCGGGTTGGGCAATCCGCGCCTGCTGCCGCAGGTTGAGCGGGTGGACACCATGCCCCTGCCGCTGCCGGATCTGGCCGATGTGCGCGGGCAGGTGCATGCACGGCGGGCGCTGGAGGTGGCTGCGGCCGGCGGGCACCACCTGCTGCTGATCGGCAGCCCCGGTTGTGGCAAGACCCTGCTTGCGTCACGCCTTCCCGGGCTGCTGCCGGCGTCCACCGAGATCGATGCGTTGCAGCTGGCGGCCATCACCTCGGTCAGCGGCGAAGGGCTGGACCCGAAGCGATGGCGGCAACGACCATTCCGCGCGCCGCACCACAGCGCCAGCGCTGCGGCACTGGTGGGCGGCGGCAATCCGCCCTGCCCCGGCGAGATATCACTGGCGCACCATGGGGTGCTGTTCCTGGATGAACTTCCCGAGTGGAACCGCAGCGCGCTGGAGACCCTGCGCGAACCGCTGGAATCGGGCCACATCCGCATCGCCCGTGCTGCACGCAGCGTGATGTTTCCGGCGCGGTTCCAGCTGGTCGCGGCGATGAACCCCTGCCCCTGCGGTTGGGCCGGCGACCGCAGCAACCGTTGCCTGTGCACCGATGAGCGGATCACCCGCTATCGCGCCCGAGTCTCGGGCCCGTTGCTGGACCGCATCGACCTGCACATCGCGGTGACGCGCATGGATGCGGTGGAGCTGCGCGAGAGCACGCCGCTGGGCGAGCCCAGTGATGCGGTGCGCAGGCGGGTGGAGGCTGCGCATGCGCGGCAGCAGATGCGCGGGGGACTCAATGCGCATCTGCCGCCCGCTGCGCTGCGCGCGTGCACGCGACTGAGCGAGGCCGACCAGGATCTTCTGGAACATGCCATCGAGCGCCTGCAGCTGTCAGCGCGCGCGATGCATCGCATTCTGCGCGTGGCACGCACGATTGCCGACCTGGCCGGGTGCGAGAACATCCAGACCGCACATCTGGCCGAGGCGATTGGCTATCGACAGCTGGATCGGGGCACACAGAACCGCTAACGCCATCCGGAGTCAAAGAGACAGGCCCTGCAGCGCCTGCCTATCCCGCCTCACCAGCGCCGCCACCCGGCGACTGACCAACGCATGCAGTTCCATCAATTCGGATGCCCGCTCGGCGGTCATGTTCTTGCCGAACAGAACCCGTGACAAGCCAGCGGCCTGGCTATCGTGCGGATGTTGCCATCGGTCCCGATAGACCTTCTGGCAGACCAGCCAGGCACGGTTCAAGCCGCCACCGGGCAGCGGCCGCACCACGCGCTCATACACGTGCCAGAACTGGTATTCGGCCTGCATGTCGATCGCCGAAGCCAGGAATGGCCCACGCAGGCGCCGTCCCTGGCTTCGGGTGCCCTGCAGCGGTGATCGCGGGATGTGCTGTGTCATCCCGGCAGGATGGGCCCACAACATTGTGGGAACCTTGCGCCGCCGCCGGGGCCGGAGAATGCCTGCCGGCCGTTTCCACTTCTGTGCAAGGAGATCCGGCTCCAGTCCGGTCGATCTGCAGCGCAACGGGCAACACTTTGCCCTCGTCACGCTTGCCCTGACTGTTACCGTCATCCTCTGGGATCAATGCACTACGGCTGGTGGCCACCGGCCCGTTCAGCAGTGGAGGGCTGGACCCGAAGCAGTGGCAGCGCTGCGCGACTGCACACGCCTGCGCGCCGATTCCTACTGTTTTGCAGTTACGGCAAGGCTTGATGCGGCCTTCTCGATGGCATCCGCCAACGAGGTTCGCGCATCGGTCACCTTATCAAGCAGTGCATCGATCTGATCGTCCGAACCTCCAAACCACAGTTCATTTTCCAGCTCTGCCGTAGCAGCATGCAGTCCGTAAGCAAAGGGTCGCAACTCCGGAAAATGCAGGAGGGAAATTCCGTAGGCGTCACTGGTTGGCTTGGATGCCTGCTCGAGCACAGGAGGGGGAAATGAGCTACTGGTTCGCGACTGAAGATTCGCGTCAGCGAGCCGGATCCTGGCCAGCTCTATTGCTGACCACAATTCGCCCAGCTTCAACGATTTTACTTCGCGCTCCGCCTGGATCCGATCCTGCTCCTTGTTCTGCAGCTCTCTCGCATGTTCGCGGGAGGCCTTGCGGGACTCCGTCAATGAGACGCCGATCTGGGCGATCACCGACGAAACGACCGTGACACAGCCCGTCGCGATGATAACCACAGCTTCGTTGGGTATCTCAATCATCCACGTTCCCCCTGGAATCACGCATGGCGGCTCATGACGCCAGCCCCTCCAACATTTGTGGTCTGCATGATAGTTGAATCGCGCCCTGAAGCCAGAACCCTTCAATCCGTAAAAGGATCTGACGCCGAACAGCGCTGATGGCGGCGGGAGCATGCGACCTATGCGCGGGTACAGCCAGGCGCCTTACCGCAGCACGAAGCGCTCAATGGCGCGTGCCACGCCGTCATCGGCATTGCTGGTGGTTTCAAACCGCGCCACCGCCTTCACCGCGTCAATGGCGTTGCCCATCGCCACGCTGGTGCCGGCGTACTGCAGCATGGTCAGGTCGTTCTCCTGGTCGCCGATGGCCATGACGTTGGCACGGTCGATCCCCAGGTGCTCCGCCAGTTTCTGCAGGCTGGGGCCCTTGCCTGCACGATGATCGAACACCTCCAGGAAGAACGGCGCGCTCTTCAGCACCGCGAAACGCTCGGTCAGCTCACTGGGCAACCGCGCGATGGCCGCGTCCAGCACCTCCGGCTCATCAATCATCATCAGCTTGATGAAGGACATGGTGGGATCCATGTCGGCCACTCGGCGGTACGACAGCGGCATGCGCGAAAGGTGCGAGTCGGCCACCGTGTAATAGCTGATGTCCTGATTGGGCGTGTACATGCGCTGGCTGTCCAGCGCCTGGAAGTGCACGCCCAGTTCGCGCGCCACCTGCTCGCAGAACAGGAAATCGTCAAAGCTGAGCGGGTACTCGACCACCGTTTCACGCGTGCCGATGCGCTGCACCAGGCCGCCGTTGCAGGCGATGCAGTAGTCGTCGTTGCCATCAATGCCCAGTTCGTGCAGGAACGGCGCCAGGCCGGGGACCGGGCGGCCGCTGGTCAGCACGATGTGCACGCCCAGCGCGCGCGCCTGCGCGATAGCCTGCTTGGCGCGTGCGGTGAGCGCGTGGGTGGGATCCAGCAGGGTGCCATCCATGTCGATGGCGACCAGTTCGACGGTCGATTGCCTGCGGCCCATGTCCATTGCGTTCAACTCATGCGGGGCACGCCAGTTTACCCCCTCATGCCCGGTTCACCTCTTTGCCCACGTTGGCCGGGATACTGCCAGAGCCTGTGCGTCCCACACCGCAGGACGGCCCGTTGACCGCCCTTCCCTGGAGAAGCTTGCGACGCATGACCTACCGTGCCCCCGAAACCAACGACAGCGCCCCCTTGGCCCAGCAGATCGAGCAGATGATCGACGAGCTGCCCGGTGACCAGGTCAGCGTCGGCACCTTGCTCGGCGCGCTGGGCGATGAAGGCCTGCTGCTGATCGTGATCCTGCTCTCGGCCATCTTCATCATTCCGGTGTCGATTCCCGGGCTGAGTACCGTATTCGGTGCCTCGATCCTGCTGATCGGCCTGAGCCGGGTGCGCAACCGCCCGCTGTGGGTGCCCCAGAAGCTGGCCCGTCGCGAGATCGCCACCGACAAGCTGAAGGCCAACCTTGGCCGCGCACTGAAGTGGGTGCACCGCATGGAGCGCCTGTCGCGACCGATGCGGCTGGCGGTGATGGTGCGCTCGAAGAAGATGATGCGCCTGAACAACCTGGCCCTGATCGTGGCCACGCTGCTGCTGATGGCGCCGGCCGGGCCGATTCCCTTCAGCAACACGCTGCCGGCACTTGCCCTGATGTCCTTCGCCATCGGCTTCATCCAGCGTGATGGCGCGGCGGTGGCAGCCGGCTATGCCTTCCTGGTCGCCACGGTTGCGTACTTCGGCGTGCTGCTGGGCGGCGTCGGGTTTGCGGCCGAATCGGTGTTCAGCGGGATCCGCAGCGGTACCACGGAACTGTAGAGCCGAGCCCACGTTCGGCTGCTCTTCGACCTGTACGCGGAAACCCAGCGCTGC
This sequence comes from Stenotrophomonas sp. GD04145, assembly GCF_029835135.1. Classification (NCBI taxonomy): domain Bacteria; kingdom Pseudomonadati; phylum Pseudomonadota; class Gammaproteobacteria; order Lysobacterales; family Lysobacteraceae; genus Stenotrophomonas; species Stenotrophomonas sp. GD04145. The sequence goes on from NZ_JAODZG010000006.1 coordinate 94,063, forward strand.
GCGCGTAGGCCGAGCATGGGCTCGGCCCTACAGAAGCCAGATCCAGAGCAGTCGAGCATGGCTGGACTCTGCAGAGCTACCTGGCCGACACACGCCACACCACATCGCCGACGTCGTCGGCCACCAGCAGGGCGCCCTCGCTGTCGATGGCCATGCCCACCGGTGCGCCCCTCAATGTCTTCTCGTCCTCCGAGGCAAAGCCACTGACCACGGTCTGCGGACGCCCCGTCGGCCTGCCATCCTTGAACGGCACATACACCACTTCATAGCCGCTCAGCGGAGAGCGGTCCCAGCTGCCATGTTCGCCGATGAAGGCGCCGCCGTGGTACTTCGCCGGCAGTGCCTGGCCGGTATAGAACAGCAGCCCCAACGGTGCCACGTGCGAACCGATGGCGTAGTCCGGGCGGATCGCCTTGGCCACCAGATCCGGCCGCTGCGGCTGCACGCGCTCGTCCACATGCTGGCCGTAGTAGCTGTACGGCCAGCCGTAGAAACCATGCTCCTGTACCGAGGTGAGATAGTCCGGCACCAGGTCGGCACCGATCTCGTCACGCTCGTTCACCACTGCCCACAGCCTGCCGGTGCTGGGTTCCCAGTCCAGGCCGGTGGGGTTGCGCAGGCCGGAGGCATAGATGCGGCTGCCGCTGGTCGCCACGTCCACCTCCAGCACCACCGCGCGCCGGTACTCGATGGCCAGGCCGTTTTCGGTGATGTTGCTGTTGGAGCCCACGCCCACGTACAGCTTGCTGCCATCGCGGCTGGCCAGCAGATCCTTGGTCCAGTGGTGGTTGACGGTGCTGGGGAGGTCGGTGAATTCGCTGCCCTTGTCGGACATGCGCGTTTCGCCGGGCACGTAGTGGTACTTCATGATGTTGTCGGTGTTGGCGACGTACAGCGTGTCGCCGATCAGGGCGATGCCGAATGGCGAATGCAGGCCCTCGATGTAGACGTGCTGGGTCCATGTGGCAGTACCGGGCGCGCGCCGCAGCAGCGTGACCCGGTTGCCTCCCTTGCCGGCCTTGCCCGAGCGCGCCTTCACCTTGCCGGCAATCCATTGCTTGGGGGTGGTGACCGGCTCGGTGCCCGGACCGTTGCCTTCCACCACCAGCACATCGCCATTGGGCAGGGTCAGCAGGCGGCGCGGGTGCTGCAGGTTGGCAGCGATGCGCTCGATCTTCAGTCCGTCGGCCACCGACGGCGCCTGCCCATCGGCCCAGCCCACCCCGCGCGGTACCTGCATGGGCGGCATCAGGTAGTTCTCCGGCGCCGGCAGCGGCGGATGCGCACCGGATTGTTCGCTGGGGTGATATTCGGCTTTGCCGGCACACGCCGACAGGATTGCGGCCAGGACCAGCCCGCCTGCAGCAGGCACGATGCGATCAACCATGACGGCCTCCTTGCAGCACCGGCGGCTGCAGTGACAACAGGACATGGCCAAGACCGATCAGTGCAACGGTCAGCGCCGACAGGATCGTGCCGGGAACGGCCACCGCATACGCATCACGGCTGTGCACGAAGGCGTTCCAGATGGCCAGGGCGACCGCCACCAGATTGAGCAGGAAATCGAGGCGGTCGATGCGCGTGGCAGTGTTGCCCCGGCGCCAGACGGCGAACAGGTTGATCAGTCGCGGCACGATGGCGATGAGCAGGCCGAACGTGATCAGCCAGGCCGCAGATTTGCCCCACATCACCTCTGCAGAGTTGAGGTAGATGGCATCGAAGATGAGGGCGCCGACGAAGAAGCCGAACGGGATCGGGTTCAACAGGCTGAACAGCGTCGTGCCAAGGCCACGATGGGCCTGGGCCAGCGGATTGACCATCGTCCTGCTCCATTGCGGGGAAGTGCAGGGGCCTTGGTAGCACAGTCGGTGGTGAAGGCGCGCGATGAGCCTTCGGTTCTGCGACGAGGCCAGGCTCGGCCTTACAACAGGAATGCGCAGTCGTCATTACCGCGAGGCATGAGTGTTTGTGACGCAATCGGCACATCTGCAGATTGCTGCCGTGAAGAGGTAGGGGGTTCTCGGTTGTGTCGCGTTTGGCTCGTTGCGATGGGGCAATTCCGTCCCGCCGTCCTGCCATGCCGATTCACAACAGAAGGATTCGTGTATGAAGCGACACACGCACCACTCCGCGCCACCGCGCTCCGCGCGGCTGGCCCTGGCCACTGCCCTGGTACTGGGCAGCCTGGCCGTGACCGCCCAGGCCCAGCAGGCCGATCCGTTGGCCGGGATCCAGTGGCATCTGCTCAACACCGGGCAAGCGGTACAGGGCGACACGCGCCCGGTTGCCGGCAATGATCTGAACGTGGATGGGCTGTTCCGCAATGGCATCCGCGGCGAAGGGGTGATCATCGGCATCGTCGACGACGGCCTGCAGATCGCCCACCCGGACCTGGCCGCCAATGTGGCAGCCGTGGCGGGCAAGAACTTTGCCAACAACTCCAACAACCCCTCCCCCTCCGCTCCGGATGTGGACAATCACGGCACCATGGTCGGCGGCATTGCCGGCGCGGTGGGCGCCAACGGCGTGGGCGTGCGCGGCGTCGCCCCGGCGGCCACGCTGAAGGGCTTCAACGTACTGGCCTCCGATGCAAGCGGCAGCCAGACGGCCAACATCGAGTACTCGTGGTGGGACGGCGCCGAGGCCGCCGACGTGCAGGTGTTCAACAACAGCTGGGGCGCAGGCCCGGGCAATCCGAACCTGCCGTTCGCGTTCAGCGAGAACGATATCCGCGCGTACGAGCAGGCCCTGTCAGGCACGCGCGGCGGCAGCGGCGGCATCTACGTGAAGTCCGCCGGCAACAACTTCAACAACGCATCGATCAGCCAGACGCAGGATGTCTGCACCACCGACACCAAAAACCGCGGCACCGGCTGCGTGCCTGCCGGCCGCGACCCCCGCAACAATCTGTTCAATGTGATCACCGTGGGTGCGGTGCGCGCCGACGGCGTGCGTTCGTCCTATTCGTCCACCGGTGCCGCGCTGTGGGTGTCCGCATTCGGTGGCGAGTACGGCTGGCAGCGGCAGGTCGTCCCGGGCCAGCCTGCCGTCCGCTACGATCCGGCCATCGTCACCACCGATGTCACCGGCTGCGCGCAGGGCAGCAACAAGAACACGAGCCTGCGCAACACACTGGACGGCAATCAGTCCGCTGTCGACAGCACCTGCAATTACACCGCCAAGATGAACGGCACCTCGGCCTCGGCGCCGATGGTGTCGGGCGTGGCGGCGCTGGTGCTGGAAACCAATCCCAACCTGACGTACCGCGACGTGAAGTACATCCTTGCCACCACAGCCACCCGCAACCACCCGAACCAGCCTGCCGTGACACTCGCCGATGGACGCACGCTGGTGCCGGGCTGGACCGTCAACGCTGCAAACCGGGCCTACAGCAACTGGTACGGCTTCGGCGTAGTCAACGCGGCGCGCGCGGTGGAGGTCGCAGAGAACTTCCAGTCTCTGGGCCCGCTGGTGGACAGCGGATGGCGCAACACCACGCGCCGGGTCGCCATCGGCAACACCTCCGCTGCTGCAGCGCGGCTGACGGTGCAGCTGGCCAATGTCGCACGCAACGTCGAATCGGTGCAGCTGGGCTTCCGGGTGAGTCACAGCAACACCCGCCAGCTGCAGTTCGTGCTGGTTTCGCCCAGCGGCACGCGCAGCGTGGTGCAGCCGGCGTTCACGTCGATCGGCTCCGGCCTGTCGGGTTCCGTGGCGATCCAGCGCAACTTCACCAGTTGGGACCTGCTGTCCAGCAACGCCTTCCTGGATGAGACCGGCAACGGCACCTGGACCCTGGAAGTGACCGACATGGGGCAGTCCGCGAACGCAGCGTCGCGCGGCAGCCTCGAATTCTTCAAGATCCGCGTTCTGGGGCACTGATGATGAAGACGACCATTCTGCTGACCACCCTCGCCGTCGCGGCGATCTCCTCTACCGCCTGGGCACAGAGCTCGACCCAGGCCCCTGCAGCCAGGAGCCTGTCTGCCGTGGACGCACAGGAACTGAAGGCCGGGGCCACGGGCCGCGCGTTCAACGTGGGCGCGACCCGCTTCCAGCTGGCGCCGTCGGCCACCGTGCAGCAGGCCAAGGGCGGTGAGTTCCGCATCACGCCCTCGACCGACGCACCGGCGCCCGCCACCGGCACCCGCAGCAAGCGCTCCACCGACGCCAGCAGCACCGGCGCCGCCGCGCGTCTGGATGCTGGCGCCGGCAAGTTCGCCGCCGCGGTTTCCAGCGACGGTGCGCCGGTGGTGGCTACCTCCCGGGTAAAGGTCTTCTTCACCGATGCGGCCTCCGCACAGCGCGCGGCAACGGCCACCGGCGGCACCGTGGTGAAGGTGTCCAAGGCCTCCGGCCGTGCGATCGTCGAGTACCCATCGGTGAACGCCGCACTGGACGCGACCACACGACTGCTGTCGACCGCCGGCATCCGCGCCGCCGAGCCCGACGTCGTGCAGTGGGAAGAAACCAAGTAAGGCGGTAGAGCGTTGTGTGGTATCCCCGGCGGGCCGGCTCTCCCGGCCGGCCGGGGACTTTGCCGGAGTCGACCGGCGGCCCGGTTCTCTCCCCCATGTCAGCCATCCACTGCGCAAGAACTGCTAAGCGCAGCGGCAGCCGATCCGCTACTGTGCCGGACAGTGCAGCGGGGATGGCGGGATGAGCGCGGCAGGCAAGGCGTTGTGGTACATCGAAACCCATGCGGGCCGTCCGCTGGCGTTGGCCGATATCGCGGCAGCCGCTGGCCTGTCGCCCTTCCATCTGTCGCGTCTGTTCCACGCGCGCACCGGCACGTCGGTGATGCGCTACCTGCGCGGCCGCCGCTTGAGCATGGCGGCGCAGCGGCTGGCCGACGGTGCCGACGAAATCCTGCCGGTGGCGATGGACGCGGGTTATTCCACGCATGCCGCGTTCACCCGTGCCTTCTGCGAGCAGTTCGGGCAGACCCCCGAACGGGTGCGCGAGTCCGGCACTGCGGATCTGGTCCTGGTGCAGGCGGCGCGCGTGGACGACATTCCCACCGCCTGCAGCGTGGCACCGCGCCTGCTCGACACGCCTTCGTTCCAGGTGGCCGGAATCGGCATGCGCCACACCCGCCACAGCAGTGGCGCCATCCCCGGCCAATGGGCGCAGCTCAACCGGGAGTGGCCCAAACCCGCACCGGTCAGTTTTGGTGTATGCCACGACAGCGATGACGACGGCGGATTCACCTACCTGGCCGCCTTGCCCAGCGCCGCGCTGACCTCGATTCCAGCACATTGGCAGCGCCTGCAGATTCCCGCGCGCCGCTATCTGGTGGCCTGGCATGACGGCCACATCTCGTCCATCCGCGCCACCTGGTTCTGGTTGCTGGATCACTATCTGCCCACCTCCGGATTGAGTCTTGCCGCGGCGCCGGACCTGGAACGCTACGACGCCCGCTTCGACGAGCACAGCGGCAATGGCGGTGTGGAGATCTGGCTGCCCGTGGACCCCCACCCCTGATGAATGCAACACACTGAAAGGAGTCGTGCGATGCGCTTGATGCACCTGCTGCTGGGCCTGGTCCTGATTGCCCCCGCGTCGCTCGCCGGCGTCCCCGGCAGTGGCCTGGCCGGCGAACACCAGGCAGTGACCACCGTGTCCAGCGCTGCGGTACGCGACGCGCAGCAGCGCGATACGCTTCGCTACACCGTCTGGTATCCGGCTATGGCGGGCAGCAGCGAAGTGCCTCTGCGTATCGGTCCGCCCGATGCACCGTTGTTCGTGGTGGGCCAGGCGGCGCCGGAAGCCGCCATTGCCGGTGGCCGCCTGCCGACCTTGCTGCTCTCCCATGGCAACGGCGGCAGCGCCCGCATGATGGGCTGGCTGGGCACCGCGTTGGCGCGCGCCGGTTATCTGGTGATCGCCGTCGATCATCCCGGCAACAACGGCGTGGATGAATTGACCCTGCGTGGCAGCATGCTGAGCTGGCTGCGTGCGGATGATCTGCGCGCCGCACTGGCCGCCGTGCAGGCCGATCCCAGGCTGGGGCCGCACGTGGATGCGGAGCGGATCGGTGTAATGGGCTTCTCGGCCGGAGGCTACACGGCCCTGCTGGCGGCGGGGGCGCGGCCGGATCTGCGGCGGCTGCGTGAATTCTGCGAAGCCCATCCGGATGACGGTGTGTGCCAGCCCCAGAGCGAGGCGCCGTCGCACACCCTGGAGGCTCGCAAGGCCGCGGCGGCGGCAGCGGATCTGGCGCCGTGGATGGCCCACGCCGATGATGCCCGCCCGGTCCCGGGTGTGCGCGCCGTGTTTCTGATGGCACCGGCGATCATGCAGGCGTTCCCGCCTCAGCAGTTGCAGGCGCTGCGGCAACCGGTGTCGATCCTCCAGGGCGCGGCGGACACGGTCGCTCCTGCGGCCACCAACGCGGAGGTCGCCAAGGCGTCCATCACGGAGGCGAGACTGGATGTCCTGCCCGGTGTCGGCCACTACGACTTCCTGTCCGAATGCACGCCGCTGGGCCAGCAGCGACTGCCCGCCCTGTGCAGCAGCCAGACGCCAAGAGCGCAGACGCATGCACGCACCATGGCGGAGGCGCAGCGGTTCTTCGAGGCCGCCCTGAAGCCGCGTCCATAGCGCTTCGCGACGCCCTGTTGCACGGATGACGACGGCGCGCGAAGACCCGTGCCGCTACACTGTCAGCGCACGCTTCGAGGCGGAGAGACCATGCGTCTGTTGCATCTCACCCTGCCGGTATCCGACGTCACCGGGGTGGCGGCCTATTTCCACGATGTGTTGCAGCTGCCGGTCAGCGACAACCGCATTCACATCGGCTGGAGCACGATCGAGCTGCGGCTGGCCGAGGACGTCGCGGTCGGCGGCGTGCACCTGGCCTTCAACGTGCCGGACAACCGCTTCGCGGCCGCCATGACCTGGCTGCGCGAGCGTACGCCGCTGCAGCGCAACCCGGCAGGACTGGACTACTTCGCGCTGGAAAGCAGCTGGCAATCGCAGTCGGTGTACTTCACCGGCCCGGATGGACTGATCCTGGAGCTGATCGGCCGGCGCCGGCTTCCCTGCAGTCCGCAGGAAGGCGCCTTCCATGGCAGTGAGATGACCTGTCTGAGCGAAGTCGGCCTGCCCAGCCACGATGTCGATTCGGTGCGCCTGCAGGCCACCGGGCGCTTCGGCCTGCAACCGATCAGCATGCCGTCGGCCCGGTTCGCACCAATGGGCGATGACGAGGGCCTGCTGATCGTCGTTGCCGCCGACCGCCGCTGGTTCCCCGAACAGAAGGACCTGCCCAACGCACGGGGATTGCAGGTGCTGCTGGGAGATGTACCCGCGGGCAAGCTGCGGGATGCGGAACTGGGCTGGGAGGTACGCGCCGTACCGCATCGGCGGGGCTGAACGGGCCGTGTGCCGTGCAGGAACCTACAATGGCGTTCCCTCCCGTTGCCGGACCCTCCATGCGCCGCATCCTGCTGTTGTTCGCCCTGTTGTTGCCCGCTGCCGCGGCGACGGCCGTGGATCTCCAGGAGGGCGACCTGCTGTTCGTCACCGCAGGGCAAAGTGGCCTGAGCGCTGCCATCGATGACGCGACCGGTACTCAGGCTCATCCCGGTTTCGATCATGTGGGTCTGGTGGCCGCCACGACGCAGGGCTGGGAAGTGCTGCATGCGGACGAGAAGGGCTCGCGCCGGCAGACGTTGGCTACGTTCCAGCAGGAGGCGCGCGCCCGGCTGCGGCAGATCGTGGTCTACCGCCTGCGCGCACCGCACAACGCTGCCATCGGCGACGCCGTCGCCACCGCGCGTACCCTGCTTGGAAGGCCCTACAACGCCTCCTACGTGCCGAACGATGACAGCTACTACTGCTCGGACTTCATCGAACGTGCCTTCCGTGCCCACCATGTATTCGCGCTGCAGCCGATGAACTTCCGCAATCCGCAGACCGGGAAGATCGCCCGGCATTGGATCGACCTCTACCGCAGCATGGGCATGGACGTACCGCAGGGCGTACCGGGTACCAATCCCAACGACATGTCGGCGGCGCCCGTGCTGGAGCGGATCGGCACACTGGAATGAGAAGCCCCGCACAAGGCGGGGCTTCAGGCGATGCTGGACAGGGACGCGAGGGTCACTCTTCCTCGTCCTGCCCGCCCTGCTGCTGGTTGCGCTGGCCGCGCTGCTGCTGTTCCTGCTGCTGTTGCTGCTGCTGATCGCGACCGCGCCCCTGCTGATCCTGCTGATCCTGCTGCTTCTGGTTCTGCTGGTTCTGCTGGTTCTGATTGTGCTGGCCCATTGCGGTGTCTCCAGTGCCACTCGCGGAATGCGGTGGTTGCGGCCATCGTCTGCAGCGGTGGGTTAACCATGCGTTGTGACGCAGCTACAGAAATGTGCATGCGCGTGAATGAACCGGCGTGGCGCCTTGTGCCGCAAGCGGCTGAAGGATTCATGTGGGTTCGGCATGTGCTCATGCCCGCAGAGGCTGTGACCCATTCAGCGGCGCCCGCCCGGCCCGGCCGCGCAGCGGGCGCAGCACCTCATGGCATCACAGGCGGCACGTAATCCAGCGTCATGCCCAGCAACCACAGCAGGCCCAGCACCAGCGGGATGTGCACCAGCAGCTGGATGAAGGTGAAGCCGACGATGTCGCGGGCCTTCAGGCCCAGCACGCCCAGCAGCGGCAGCATCCAGAACGGATTGATCAGGTTCGGCAGTGCTTCGGCGGCGTTGTACACCTGCACAGCCCAGCCCAGGTGCGCCTTCAGTTCGTTGGCCGCCTGCATCACGTACGGTGCTTCGATGATCCACTTGCCGCCGCCGGAGGGAACGAAGAAGCCCAGGACCGCCGAGTACACGCCCATCACCAGAGCGAACGTATCGGTGCTGGCGATGTGCACGAACAGGCTGGACAGCCGGTGCGCCAGCGTCTGCCCATCGGCGCCGGCCGCGTGGGTGAGGATCATCGCGATGCCGCCATACAGCGGGAACTGGATCAGCACACCGGTCGTGCTGGGCACCGCCTTGGCCACAGCGTTGAGGAAGCTGCGCGGGCGCCAGTGCAGCAGCAGGCCGAGCGAGATGAACAGGAAGTTGTAGGTATTGAGGTTGGCGATCGCGGTCACCACCGGCTTGTTGGCGAACTCGTTGAACAGCCAGCCGAAGGCCAGCAACGAGAGCAGCACGGTCAGCAGCGGGCTGTATTCGAGCCATTCGCCGGGGCGCGTGCGGCGCTGCAGCGGCTCAGGCTCGGCCTGCGCCGCACCGGGAAACGATTCAGCGGTGCGCGCACTGCCAGCCGCCGGTGCGGTCAACCAGGCAATCAGCAGTGACACCAGGATCAACGCCGCGGTCAGCACGATCGACTGCCACAGGAAGATGGTTTCAGTGAAGGGCAGTACGCCAGTGATCTCCACCAGCCCCGGCGGCATGCTGGCCGGGTTCGCCTGCAGCTGCGCAGCCGAAGAACTCAGGCCCATCGCCCAGACCGCGCCCAGGCCGAGGTAGGCGGAGGCACCCGCTGCGCGGTAGTCCATGCGCAGATCGGTCCGGCGCGCCAATGCACGCACCAGCAGACCGCCGAACACCAGCGAGAAGCCCCAGCTGAGCAGCGAAGCCAGCATGCTGACCAGGCCTACATAGACCACCGCACCGCGCCCCGTGCGCGGCACCCGCGCCAGCAGTTCGATGAAGCGCGCCACCACAGGCGCGGTGGCCACGGCATAACCGCCGATCACCACGAAGGCCATCTGCATGGTGAACGGAATCAGGCTCCAGAAGCCATCGCCAAAGGCACTGGCCGTGGTCTGCGGCGTGGAACCGAAGCCGATGGCTGCCAGGGCGACGATGACCACGCCCAGCACCGCGAACACGTAGGCATCAGGGAACCACTTTTCCGCCCAGGAGGCCGAGCGCAGCGCTGCGCGCGCCATCCAGCCATCCTGCACTGCTGCCGTCGAGGCCATCACCTACCCTCCCAGGTTCGATGGCTCGATTCTCGGCCTCGCGGCGGGGGCTGTCAGTCGCCTATTGGTCGTAGGACGGTATCGCGCCCCTTCCCGGCGGCGCCTGTCAGCGCAGCGCCAGATCCAGCGCGATACCGGCAAACAGCGCCGCGCCGACCCAGTTGTTGTGCAGGAACGCCTTGAAGCATGGCCCCCGCTCGCGGTTGCGGCAGATCCAGAATTCGTACACCACCAGCGCCGCAGCCACCGCCAGGCCGGACAGGTACCAGCTCCCCAGGCCGGCGCGCACACCGACCAGCGCCATGGTCGCCAGGAACAGGGCGTAGAGCACCCCTTGGATCACCAGATCCAGGTCCCCGAACAGGATCGCCGTGGAGCGCGAGCCCATCTTCAGGTCGTCCTCGCGGTCGACCATGGCGTACCAGGTGTCATACGCGGTCGACCAGAGGATGTTGCCGGCGTACAGCAGCCAGCCAAGCAGCGGCACTTCGCCCTGCACCGCGGCGAATGCCATGGGAATACCCCAGCCGAACGACATGCCCAGATAGACCTGCGGCAGGTGCGTATAACGCTTCAGGTAGGGATAGCTGGCGGCCAGGAACACGCCGATGAAGCTCATGCCGATGGTAAGCCCGTTCAGGGTCAGCACCAGTCCGAATGCCACCAGCATCAGTACCGCGAACAGCACCAGCGCGGCACGGCCACTGATCGCCCCCGTCGCCAGCGGACGGGCCTTGGTGCGCTCCACATGCGGGTCGAGCCAGCGATCGGCGTAGTCATTGATGACACACCCCGCCGAGCGGGTCAGCCAGACACCCGCGGTGAACACGAACAGGGTCCACAGCGGCGGCATGCCGCCTGCCGCCAGCCACAGTGCCCACCAGGTGGGCCACAGCAGCAGCAACGTGCCGATCGGACGATCCGCGCGCATCAGACTCCAGTAATGCCGCCAGCGCGGGATGTCGGCAAAGGGGGCGCGGTCTTGCATCATTCGCCGATGATACGCCGATGCGCACGGCATGACAGCGCTGAACTCAGACCCTGCCCCACACTGCAGGCTCACGATGCCAGCGCCATGCACTCTCGATGATTGGCGCCAGTTCGGTCCATGTCGGTTGCCATCCCAGCACCCGGCGCGCCCGCTCGCCGGACGCCACCAATCGCGCAGGATCACCTGGACGTCGATCAGCGATGTCGTAGGGGACCTGCATGCCGGACACGGTCGCAGCTGTCTGGATCACGTCCAGCACAGAGAAACCCTGCCCGTTACCAAGGTTGAACGCATGTGCACCGGGCTCCGTGTCCATGTAGTCCAGTGCCAGCGCATGCGCTCGCGCAAGATCCTGCACGTGGACGTAATCCCGCACACAAGTGCCGTCGGGGGTGTCGTAATCACGTCCGAATACCTGGAGACGTCCTGCTTGGCCAAGCATCGAACGCAGCACATTGGGAATCAGATGAGTCTCACAGCGGTGTGCCTCCCCGATCCCATGTTCCGGCAGCGCCCCGGCAGCGTTGAAGTAACGCAGGCTCACGGAACGCAAGCCGTATGCGGCGGCAGCGTCTGCAAGTACGCGCTCGGCCATTTGCTTGCTGGCGCCGTAGGGGTTGATGGGCTGTTTGGGATGGTCTTCATCGATCAGCGCTGAGCACGGCTCACCAAAGATCGCTGCCGTAGACGAGAACACGATGCGCTCAGTGCCATGTTTGCGCATCGCCTGCAGCAGGTTGATCGTTCCGCCGACATTGTTGGCATAGTACGCGTAGGGATCACGTACGGATTCACCAACCAACGACTGTGCGGCGAAGTGCATCACTGCATCGAAGCGTCGGCCGACAAACAGCCGCTGCAACGATGCGGCATCCAGCAAATCGCCCTCAACCAACTCCCCCCAGGCGACGGCTTCGCGATGCCCGGTGGACAGGTTGTCGAACACCGTGACGCGGTGCCCTTGCTCGGCCAAGTGCTGGGCCATGTGGCTACCGATGTAGCCGGCACCGCCACAGATGAGAATGTCACGCATCGGGGCCTTCCTCGATGTGAATGGTGCCCGGAGCATCCTCGCCCACGAAACACACAGAGGGCCGACACCTTGCCGTCGGCTTCCTCATCCCTCCGATGGCAGGGAATTAGTCCTTGCCGTCGGTCTTGTATTCATAGTAGCCATAGCTGTAGTAGCCAGTGGCACGCTTCTCGACGGCGTTGAAGATTGCACCCTTGATCTGCACGCCGTTCTGCTCAAAGCGCTGCAGTGTCAGTTCGATCTCCTTGGCCTGATTCACGCCAAAGCGGGTTACCAGCAAACTCGAGCCGGCATGGGTCGCCACCAGCGCCGGATCGGTGACGGCCAGGATTGGCGGCGTATCAACGATCACCAGGTCGTACTTGTTCGACATGTCCTGCAGGAGCTGCGCGAAGCGTGGGTGCATCAGCAGCTCGGCCGGGTTCGGTGGAATGTTGCCACGCACCATGTAGTGCATGCTTTCCAAGCCGGATACCGGGTGGATCACGTCTTCAACGCTGAGCTTGCCGCCCAGCACGTCCGACAAACCGTTCTGATGCGACACGCCGAGAATGTTATGCAGCGTGCCTTTGCGCATGTCGGCATCGATCACCAGCACACGCTGCCCTGCCTGCGCGATTACTGCCGCCAAGTTGGCCGATACGAAGGTCTTGCCCACCCCAGGACGTGGACCCGAGATGGTCAGGATGTTGTTCTTCGCTTCCAGCATGGCGAAATGCAGGCTGGTACGAAGGCTGCGTAGCGCTTCCACCGTCGGATCAGCGGGAGCTGAAACGGCCAGCAGATGCTGGCGACCATCGGCGATTACACGCGTGCCGTGCTTGCCCTTGCGCAGCTTTGGCAGCGTGCTGGACGCACTGAGCGGGATGGCCGCGTAGACCGGCAAGCCCATGGCCTCGATGTCGGCTGGGTCTTCGATGCCGGGGTTGAGCATACGCTGGAGGAAGACAAAGGCGGTGGACAGGAAAGCGCCCAGCAGCGTAGCAATAGCAATGATCAGGGCCTTACGCGGCTTCACCGGATTGGTTGTATCAACTACGGCCGGATCCACGATGCGCACGTTGCCCACCGTACCTGCGCGGGCGACATCCAATTGCTGCGCCTGGTTCAACAGCGCGGTGTAGAGCTCATTGCTCACCTGCAAGTCGCGGGTCAAGCGCAGCAACTCCTGTTGCGTATCCGGCAGGCTACTTACCTGGCGCTGGAAGCCGGACTTCCGGCTCTCAAGCTCGCTGATCTGGCGCAGCAGTGCACGGTAGGCGGGGTGCTCTCGCGTGAAGCTTCGATCCATCTCGGCCTGCTTCAAGCGCAGCTGCTGGATGCTGCCCTCCACAGCCACTTCCTGATCCAGGAGACCTTTGGTCTGCATGGTGATGTCAACGGAATTGGCGCGTGACTGGTAGTTGGTCATTGCCTGCTGAGCTTCTTCCACCTGCTTGCGCACGATGGGGAGCTGCTCCTTCACAAACTGAAGCTGTGCCGCCGCTTCTGCAGACCCACGATCAACGTTCTGACGCACATAGGCCTGGGCAACACGCTGAACAACAGATTCGGCCAGTTCGGGATCTTCATTTTCAAATGTAACTTTGAGGATGCCCGAGTCTTTGCCCTGCTCGGCGGCAACCACAGCCTGTTGCAGGCCAGAAATCACATCCAGGCGACGGAGCTTGATGACCCTGAAGCGTGTACCAGGCGATGCACGCAGTTGCGCCACCTCAATGGTCACTCCACCCCCCTGGGCACTTTCTCCGGCCTTCCCCTTGAGCACGACGCGGCCGTCGTCATCTTCCAGGACGAACGCGCCGTCCGTGCCGGCACGCAGCACCAGCTCCCGATTGATCAGAACTTCAGGGACGTCAAGCCGCTGCACGTCAAGCAATTCTCCGCCCCATCCGTAACTCTCTGCACCAAACTTGGCAGGTGCTACATCACCCGACTGCTCTGGCCTGAAGCGGCGCGCAAAATAGTCGCCCAGCAAAGGAAACCGGTACGGAGCCACGCTGATATCCAGACGCAGGTCATCCACGGCCTTGCCGATCACGCTACGTGAGGTGAGCAGCGCAACTTCGGTGGTTGCTGCCGGGCTCGCACCTGTCACGCCGATCGAAGTGAGCTCGGAAAGCCCGGGGATGCCGGGCATCTTGGATTCCACCTGCACCATCGACTGGGCCTGGTAGACCGGAGTGGCGAGCAGTGCATACAACGTCCCCACCACGAAGAAGAGCCCCGTGACCGCCGCAATCAACCACTTCCGGTCGAGAATCGTGCCAAGGATCTCTCGGAGATCGATCTCATCGTCCTTGATTGCTCGGGCTTCCGTCTGTCTTGTCATCGCTTCCACTTCAAAATGAGGAGACGCAGTGGCGCGGCCACGATTCACTGCTCGATCAAAGGCTTGGGTGTTCAGGGTGACCGCAAAATCTAGCCAGCGCATCAGTGTACTAGATTGCCAGGCACAGCGAAGCCTCGGCCCGAAGGGAGCGGGCCGACAACCACACCCGGCGCGACAAAGTCAAGTGCACCTGACTAATCACTTGGGCGCCAGCGGCCTTCTCGGTCCAGCGATAGGCCAGCTTCGCTGTAGTACGATTCAATCTTCGCTTTGGGCTGCATGCGTTGTGCAATCCCAAAATGAACGCCCCTATACATAAATGAACAAGGACCTTGGAATGACCGACGCCGAGGGGCGCGACGGCCACACCGCGTCTACCCTGCCTCCCCCAGTTGGCACGACTGACGTAGTGCAACGCCAGAGAAGGATGCTGAAGTGAAGATTGCCGTTGCCGGAACAGGCTACGTTGGCCTGTCCAACGCTGTGCTCTTGGCGCAACACCATGAAGTTGTCGCGTTAGATATCGATGCAGGCCGTGTCGATCTCATCAACTCCCGCCAGTCCCCGATCGAAGACCGGGAGATCGAAGATTTTCTGGCGAACAAGCCGCTGAAACTGAGCGCGACTCTTGACCGAGAGGTCGCCTACAAAGACGCTCGCTTCGTCATTATCGCAACTCCGACTGATTACGATCCAGACAGCAATTGCTTCAACACGTCTTCGGTCGAGTCCGTCATCCAGGATGTCGTTGCCACGAATCCGAATGCGATAATGGTCATCAAGTCGACCGTGCCGGTAGGATGCACGGCCGCCCTGAAGGCCCGCTTCAGTACCGATAACATTATCTTTTCCCCCGAATTTCTGCGGGAAGGAAAAGCACTGTATGACAACCTTCATCCAAGCCGCATCATCGTGGGCGAACGCTCAGCGCGCGCAACCGAGTTCGCAGAACTGCTGAAAGAGGGCGCCATCCGCAAGGAGATCGCCACCTTGTTTACCGATGCCACCGAGGCGGAGGCCATTAAGCTTTTCGCCAACACTTACCTGGCCATGCGTGTTGCCTATTTCAATGAGCTGGACACTTATGCCAGCTCCCGCGGCCTTGATACCCGCCAGATCATCGAAGGGGTCAGCCTCGATCAGCGCATCGGCAATCATTACAACAACCCATCGTTCGGGTATGGCGGCTATTGCCTGCCGAAGGACACGAAGCAGTTGCTGGCCAATTACAGCGACGTGCCTCAGAACCTGATTCACGCCATTGTCGAATCAAATCGCACGCGCAAGGATTTCATTGCCGATGCCATCATTCGACAAGCCCCAAAGACTGTTGGTATCTACAGACTTGTCATGAAGGCCGGATCTGACAACTTCCGCGCCTCAGCCATTCAAGGCGTCATGAAGCGAATCAAGGCGAAAGGAATTGAAGTCATAGTCTACGAGCCATCACTACGCGACGGAGAATTCTACCGCTCCCGCGTTGTCAACGACCTGCCTGAGTTCAAACGCAAGGCTGATGTAATTGTAGCGAACCGGGTTTCTGGTGAACTTCAGGATGTCGCGAAGAAGGTCTACACGCGCGACCTTTTCGGTTCGGACTGAATTGTAATCGCCAATGCCATTCTCACCTCCAAGGCCGCGGATCCCTGGTGACGCGCGATGCTGCGTGAAAACCGCCCTCATTCCGCCATCGGCACGACAGCCATATGAAAAAGCTAACTGAATTTATAAAAGTGGCCTATGGCTACGCGAAAGTCTACTCGTATGACATCTACCGTTTCGTCAGATTCAGCGGCACCCTGAGAACGCGCACGCATCCGGCCACGCGTGGCGCCCTTATGACCAAGTACTACCATATGGTGGAGAAAGGTCTGGCGTTGCCTCAGCCGCGGCCAGGATTCGGCGCCGAGATGACCAAGGATCTTGGCGATCAAATGGAGCGGGCCATGCGGGATGGCGTCTGCGCACATGAAGTGCAACTGTCCGCAGACGCCCTTGATACTTACATGGCTTTCAACGCGCAGATGGGTACACCTTCACCTTCGCACGTAGCGCAGTCGGTCATCAGCGCTCGCAATGCGGGATTTGCGCCTTCTGGCTCGGCTCTCAAGCAGATGAAAGTGCGGCAGCAAGACTCTGAGATCCATCTAGCCTTCCTGCGCAGCCGCAGCTCAGTGCGCGGCTTCGGCGATGGAGCCGTGCCACAAGAAGTGTTGTTGAAGGCAGCTCAGGCGGCCCAGTTTGCGCCGTGCGTGTGCAATCGCCAGGCTGGTCGACTCTATTTCCTTACGACCGAAGAACAGAAGCGAAAGGCACTGAGCTATCAGAAGGGAAATCGCGGCTTCGGAGACACTGCCGCCGTCATTGCAATCGTGACAGTGGATATCGCCGAGATGCTTGAACCGACTGAGCGCTACCAGCACTGGATCGATGGCGGCCTGTTCGCGCAGAACTTCCTGCTCGGCATTCACGCGCAGGGATACGGAGCGTGCCCGCTTAACTGGTCTGCGCCCATCACACGGGACATCGGGATCCGCAAGTTGGGATATATCCCGGACTCGGAGAGCATCATCATGATGGTTGCCATCGGGCCACTCAAGGACGAGTACAGCGTGGCTCGATCAGAGCGTCGACCATTGGCGGACATTGCCCACTTCCCGGACTTGGAGCACAAGCAATGAACGTGCTGCTTCTGACCTATTCATTCAATTACAACTACGGGGGCCTGCTGCAGGCATACGCGACTGCGCAGTACCTGAGCAGTATCGGCCATGAAGTTGTCGTACCCACGGCTCACCCCGCCCATATGGTGGGGAACACCTCGTTCTGGCGAGGAATGGGGCTGAAGGGCGGGAATCCGCTCAAGGCCGTCCTGAGGCGCTTTCGGCAGACCAAGCGATACCGACGTTTTGACGCTTTTCGTTCAAGACTTCCGCTGGCTCCGCAGCTGTCCTCCAAAGAGGCCATCAATGCCGCCTTGGCGCGCTTCGACGTGATCCTTACCGGGAGCGACCAGACCTTCAATACGAAGTTCATGCCCAAGTACGATTCGTACTTCTTCCAAGGCTTTCACCACGGCGGTCCACGCAAGGTAAGTTACGCTTCCTGCTTCGGCACGCGCGAACAGAAGCCCGAGATAATCGCAAGGGCTGCGCCGGATCTGAAGAATTTCGACGCGCTTGCAGTTCGCAATGAAGTGAGCCGACAGATCATCGCCGACTTGATCGGCATTGAATCGACAGTTGTCGTCGACCCGACGCTCCTCCATGACTTCAACGAGCTGAAGTCCGATGGGGAAGGTGCTGCCGCATCCAGTCGATACATCATGGTCTATGCATTGGACACCGCAAACTTCCCCATTGCTGAACGCATCATTGGCCAGCTGAAGGAGTCCGACCCCGATCTGGAGGTTCATTTCGTCAACGGCGAGAAGAACTTTGACAAACCTGCGTGGGCGTCGCACCTGATAAATGACTATGGCCCTCTGGAGTTCCTGCGTTCGATCCAGAACTCGGCGTATGTGGTGACCGATTCCTTCCACGGGGTCATCTTCACCCAGAAGTTCGACCGCCCCTGCATCGCCTATTCCTCAGGCTGGCGCTCCGAGCGGATCGTCAGCATGATGCGAGATTTCAATGCCTCTGATCTGCTGGTGCTGGAGAATGATCCCAACGCTGTGAGGGCAGCGGTCACTCGGGTTGTCCGCGATGGCGCGCGCCTGAGCATCAGCGACGATCTGGAGAGTAAAATCCTGCGCTCGAAGCGATACCTCAACGAAGCATTGGGCAACCCGTGAATCTGAGCCAAGTCGGCAAAAAGGGGTTTGCCCACCTGCTCGTCATTGTGCTGACGAGCAGGGCGTCTGCGTTCATTGCCCAATGGGTGATGGGCATCTTCCTGTTTCCGGAAGACTTCGGACTGATTGCAATCATCTCCATCGTCTATCTCCTGGCGTCCGGATTCAAGGAAGTCGGGCTCTATCAGATACTGCAGGAGCATCGCGACGATTTTGAATCCCAGGCACCAAGCCTCACAGCCTCTGCGCAGATACTGAATCTGAGCGGCGTTGCGCTGTTGCTTGTGGCGGCGCCAATCATGGCTGAGCACTACCACGATCCGCGACTTCTTTGGATCACGGTAGTGCTGGCGCTCACCATGCCGTTCAACATCGCCGCACTTCCATACAAGGCCAGATCGGCGATCGCGTTCAACTTCAAGCGTATTTCCCGAGTTGAATCGGTATCGGCACTGGCCAGCAACCTCAGCATGGCCGGGCTCGCAGCAGCTGGCGCGGGAATCTACAGCTTTGTCGCTTCCCAAGTGATTTTGGCGCTCGTCACATTTCTCATGTACCGCTGGGGCCAACCGCGCATTGCAAGCCCTCTATGGCCGGGCGCAAGCAGGCTTCGAGCGTTCTTCAAGCGCTGCAAGTGGTTGATTGTTTCCTCCTACCTCAACAACGTTGCTACACGAGGCGAGTACCTCGTGCTGTCTCTGATCCTGAGCAAAGCGGCTCTCGGGTTGTTCTACTTCTCCTATCAGTTGATGGCAGCAGCGGTGCAGTTGATCGGAATGGCGCTGAATCATCTGCTCTTGCCGCTCTTCTCCGCGATCAGAAACGACGCGGCTAGAGTTCGCTCGGGCCTGCACAAGGCCGGCCACGCGCTTTCGCTGATGTCAGGGGCCCTGTGCCTATCCCTGTTGGTGTGGTTCCCATTCGTCATTCGTCATGTCTGGAGCGGAAAGTGGGATGCCGCGATTTCGCTTACTCTGATAGTGACGGCCGCTGTCCCACCCCGACTGCTGTCTTCGCCACTTGGCTCTTCCGCACTCGAAGCGATGGCGCGTTACCGTGAGCGAGGAATACTGTCGCTGGTCGATGCATTGACCTTGATTGTCTTTGTCTGGATCGGTGGCCAATTCTTCGGCGTGGAAGGCGCGTGTGTCGCAATGGCAGCCCAACGGCTGAGTGCGGGAATGCTGTTCTATTTCGCCGCCGCCAGCGCCTGCGGACTGCGCACCCGCATGGCCTTCTATCAGCTCATGAAGAACCAGGCACCCTACCTTGCCTGCGTGGCGGCGCTGTCCGGATACGTTTTCCTGATCATTGGCTACAACGGTTTCATTCACCTCGGCTTTGTTCACACCCTGGCCATCTACGCTGCACTGATGGTGGCGTATGTGGCCATGAACCATAAACGCATCGCTGAATATGTCCTTGAACGCTGACAAACAAACTCTCCACGAGCCGCAGCGCTACTGCTTCTGCGCGGATGGGCGCTATGTAGACTTCATCGTCCCTGCCGTAGAATCAATCGCGAAGAGCGGTGCGTCGGGCACCAAGTTCTCGGTTGATATCATCGTGGACAAGGAACCAAAGGTTGGCGTTCTGGGTGCACTCAAAGCACTATGCTCCGGCGATGTGACCGTCCATGTCATTGATCCCGCTCAGTTCGGCGATCTCCTGGAAGTGACGCACATTTCCAGAGGTATGTATTACCGGCTATTGATCCCAGAACTGCTCGACGCGGATAAGGTCCTGTACCTCGACTGCGACGTTCTTGTAAGACACAGTCTTAGCGACCTGTTCAACACCGACCTGGAAGGTGTTCTGGCGGGGGCAGTCATCAATCCTTTCTATGATGGAAGTCGATTGGGGCTGGCGGACGGTGATCGTTATTTCAATTCCGGCGTCTTGCTGTTGAACTGCGCAGAATGGCGTGCTGATGGCACCAAAGACAAAGTTCTGGCGTATCTACGCGACAACACGGACTTGCTGAGGATGCCGGACCAGGACGCATTGAATGCCGTGCTCAGGGGACGATGGCGCGAGCTTGATCCCACGTACAACTGCCAGGTATCAATGCTGCTCAGGCACAAGGAACTGGCTGCAGAGCTGGCACCTGGCTGGTCCATGTCATTCCTCGAGTCACCGGCGATCATGCACTTCTCTTCGGCGCACAAGCAGTGGCATGCCAGCAATCGGATTGTGTTCTCGAAGGAATACCGACAGCTGCGCACGCACATCATGGAGCCGCGCCGCGGCCCGTTCCTGGACTTCGTCATAGGCCGGATCAGGCAAGCGAAGTTCGCCATCGGGCAATCCAATCCCTACTTCTACTAATCAGTTCGACGAAAGGCGGCAATGGCAACCAGCATCCCGGCACCGACAGTTCCCCTGAAGCGGCCCACGTTCGATACCGTGCGGTTTGGCGACTTCAACATCATTTGCGCGTCACGGCAGGACCTGGTGGACATGGCGCTTTACGACTGCGCGCATCGATCGCGCCCTGCGCAGCTGGTGTTCGATGCTAATGGCCACGCATTGTCATTGGCACGCACCGATCGGAGATTTGGCTCGCTTGTGCAGGAGGCCGACATCGTTCATGCCGATGGAGGATTTCTGGTGTCCCTGTCCAAGCGATTGAAGCTCAATGCCATCCCTGAGCGCAGTGCCACAACTGACATGCTCCACGATTTTTCGAAGGCATTCGAGAATACCGGCTTTGGGTTCTATCTTCTGGGATCCGAGGAGCGCGTTAACTCATCATGCACCAGCATTCTGCAAGAGCAGTACAAGGGCATGAAGATTTCTGGCCGACGCAATGGGTTCTTCACCCCGGACGAAGAACAGGAAGTTGTCGACGCAATCAACGCTTCCGGCGCGGATATCCTCTGGGTCGGCCTGGGGAAGCCCAAGGAGCAGGAATTCTGCGTTCGTTGGCGCGACAAGCTCAAGCCGCGCTGGATCATCACCTGCGGAGGGTGCTTCAACTACGTGACCGGTGACTATCCTCGTGCTCCTGCCTGGATGCAACGCAACAACCTGGAGTGGGTTCATCGCTTGGCCACGCGACCGAAGGAGTTGTTCGTCCGATATGCCGTTACAACGCCTCACTCGCTGTGGATCGCCCTGACGGACCATTCCAAGCTGGCTTCAAAATAGTCGCACGGCAGTTCTGCTTTCTCCACTTCCCATGGCTCGGGTAGCAGCCGATGAGAGACACGCATGCCCCCCTTCTTTTCGATTGTGATTCCCACCTACAATCGCTCATCAACCATTCTCCCAACGCTGCTTTCGGTTCAGGGTCAGACATTCTCCGATTTCGAATGCATCATCGTTGATGATGGATCAAAGGATGTCGACGCGCTGACCAAGTTGGTAGACCAGCTTGCTGATCGGCGTTTCCGTGTAATACAGCGCCCTAACGGGGGTGGAGGGGCTGCGCGCAATACGGGAATCGAGGCGGCAGTCGGACTTTACATCGCATTTCTTGATTCTGACGACTTCTTTGTACCCGAGAAGTTGGAGCTCTTCCACGCGTATCTGCGTCGGTCCCCCTATCCGGCACTTTACTCTTACGCCAAAGTGGACCGTGGAATTCCCGATCGCATGTGGATACGTCCCGACCGCCCGATCCGGGAGGATGAGTCGATGGCCAGCTATCTATTCATCGCAAATCAGTTCGTGCAGACCTCAACGATCGTCATGGACAGCAGCCTCGCGAAGCGGGTCAAGTTCAATCCAGAGCTTCGCAAGGGTCAAGACCTTGATTTCTGCCTCAGAGTGGACGTGGATGGGACCAAATTCCGCATGCTGGAGCAACCCTTGATCGTCTGGACGGACATCAGCGAGGTAGGACGTACGTCGCGCCATGCGGGATCAGCGGCACCTGCCCAGTGGTTGAACCACCACGCCCATATGATGACCCCGGCGGAGATCATCGGATATCGAGCTACAGTGCTCTCCTATTATCAGCCCAAGCATCGTTTCCTGGTTGTCCTGAAGGATCTGGTACAAAGTGTGACTGTCGCGAAAGTGCCGCCCAAGGTGGCGCTCCGTCATTGGTTGCGATTCATGCTACCAAGATCGCTTTACCGCTCTATTGTCTCTGTCGCCATTCGCTCTCTGAAGCAGAAGGGCCCAAGCAGCAGCGAATTCCAAGAATGAGTATTTCCAGCGCATTCACGATCAAACGCCGGCCGTATCCAATTTCGCTGCTCTACCTTGGAACGATTCTCATCGTGACAACAGCGTGGCTACCTCGACTGTCCGGCGTGACGGTTGGCGAGCCCATGCTGGACTTGGTTTTCGCGGCATCGTCTGCTGCCCTGCTGTGGGTGTATGGCGCACGTAAGGATCGGATCTTTGCTCAGCAGCTCTTCTGGATTGGCTACCTTGTCGCCGGTGCGGCGCTTGCCGTTGGCTTGCGCAATACAAATCCGTTGGACTTTGCGCAGGCGTACAAATTCGTCTGGTACTTGATCCTGCTCGCACCGTTCGCGTGGGCACCTGGCCCCATGAAATCGGAAGATTTCAGGCGACTGCTGAACCTTTGCCTTTTCATGTTCTTCAGTGTCTATCTAGCAAAGCGGGCCATCGGAATTGATCGGCCTGTTCTGATGACAGAGAACAACTTCGAAATCATCTTCTTGTCGCTCGTCTACTTCAGCGCCCATGTTTCAGGCGTAAAGATCAGCGGAATGCAGACTGGCACACTGCTGGCCGTGGTCATCCTCTCCGGATCTCGCTCCGCTGCAATCGCTGCCGCCTTGGCCGTTCTGTTCGCGTTCGACTTCAGGTCCCGTAACTCTGCAAAAGTCGTCGGCGGAATGATCGCCGGCACCGCAGCAGTCGTATTTGCATTCCTAATTTTCGAAAATCGCTCGCAAGGTGGAATCGAGTCGATCGATAGATTTCGGTTTCTGATGATGTTCCTTGAGTCGATAAGAAACTGGGACACAACGGACTATGTGCTTGGTGCCGATAGGATTTCTCCACTTCCCGCACACGTGTGCTCGTCACTCTCCTACTATCAATCGCTCTTCAGTTTTAGCGGCAACGGGAGTTGCTATTCCGTCATCCTGCATAGCTTTAATATGCGGGTGATCTACGATCATGGCCTTGCAGTAACCGCCCTGACGTTCATCTACCTCATCGGTGTGATGAAGAACGCCAAACGCCATCAACGGCTCTGCGTCATTCTCATCGTTTTGGCAAGTGGCCTTTCCGTATCGGCCCTCAACAATGTGTATACAACACTGGGCATTGCGCTTGTATGCCTGGCAGCCGGCGCTGCGAAGAACGAAAAATGTGAATGATTCCGCCCCCGGCGGAGCGAAAGCCCGACGGCTCACGCAACAGCTCTCCTAGAACACCCAGTTGGCGACCAGGGAAATCAGATGCAAAAGTACCGCGCAGATATCGATGGCCTAAGATCGATCGCTATCCTGCCCGTGCTCCTTTACCACACAGGCATACCGCTCATCACCGGCGGGTACGTCGGTGTGGACATTTTTTTCGTGATCAGCGGCTTCCTGATTACAGGAATCCTCCTGAGAGATTTTGATAACAACACCTACAGTGTTCTATCGTTCTACGAACGGCGCATCAGAAGAATATTTCCTGCTCTTGCAGTCGTGGTGTTCTTCACGATCATCTGCGCACCTTTTATCTTGCTCCCCAGCGAGTTCGAGCCATTCGGACGCGACGTCGCGTCGTCCCTGCTATTTGTCGCAAACATCAATTTCTGGCTGCAGTCGGGATACTTCTCCCCTGTCTCCGAGGCCAAGCCGCTCCTGCACATGTGGTCGCTGGGTGTCGAGGAGCAATTTTATCTGATCGCGCCCCTCGCACTCTTTGTGACCGTCAAGTATGCGCGTCGATATCGACTGGCGATAACGCTGATGGCTATCGGTCTTTCACTGGGCGCCTGCATCTATCTCACACCGCGATCGCCCTCGGCAGCCTTCTATCTCCTGCCTACGCGCGCGTGGGAACTTCTGGTGGGTTCGGCACTGGCCATCTACATCTCGACCCGAGACAATCCTGCTCCAACGCGGGCTTCTGGATTGATCGGCGCCATAGGACTGGCGCTGACCATGGCTCCAGTGTTTGTCTATGACAAGTCGACTCCCTTCCCTGGCTATGCGGCCATCGCGCCAACCGCAGGCGCGGCCATGCTGATCTATGCTGGGCCCAGCAGCTTCACTGGACGATTGCTCAGCACAAGGCCGCTGGTCTTTATTGGCCACATTTCCTACTCCCTGTACCTCTGGCATTGGCCAGTAATCACCCTGTTTAGGAACGTGGGCTGGCTCGAAAGCGGCTTGGGCAAGGCAATCGTCATCCTTCTGTCGTCCCTGCTTGCATGGCTCACGTGGCGGTTTGTTGAATCGCCCACCCGCGATCGCACGAAGATCGGCAGCAGAACGCTTTTCGTAAGCGTAGCCTCCTCGACCGCGATCTTGCTATTCGTCTCGGCAATCTATTCCTCTCTCGGAGGATGGCCGGGCCGGCTACCGGCCTCGACGGTCGCGTTTGACGCCGCCAGGAACGATTACAGTCCAGACCGGGCTCGATGCCATTTCGACGGCGGCCTCCCTGACTATTCTTCAGCTTGCGTGCTTGGTCCCAAGAACGGCCTCAAGGTGGCAGTGTGGGGAGATAGCCATGGTGTAGAGATGGCGAAAGCTATCAGTGAGCAGGGCTTTTCCGTCAGGCAGCTCACCTATTCATCCTGCCCGCCCAGCTCCAACGGCGTAGGTACGAGTAATCGCCCTCAGTGCAGTGACTGGAACAAGCAAGTTGCCAAAAGCCTCGCCGATGACAAGTCAACCGGCGTCGTAGTTCTATCGGCATACTTTGAATCACCGGTGTCACGCTCGGCGTCCAGGCAGAACGAGCTTGCCAGGACGGCGTCGTTCCTCAGAAGTGCCGGAAAGCATGTCATTGTAATTGGACCATTCCCAATGATCAGCCAGCGCACTGACTTGCCAACTTATCTTGCACGCGGCGGGAGCGCCGAGCACATCATCCAACTCGATGGGATGAAAGAACTTGAGAGCACGCTGTCGAAGTCGGCAACATTGTATTCCCCTCAAGAGCTCTTTTGCCAACGCGACATATGCAACTTCGCGCCCGGCGGCAACGCCCTACTTTTTGACTCGCATCATCCCAGCATGTCGGCTGCGCGTCTTGCAGCGGCGCAGATAGCACCATTGATTGATGATGTCATTGGGGAATGATAGCGTTGCCGCCCTTTTATCCGTTATTGAGTTGCAGCGACATGGCTGACCAACTGGCGACGTCCCGCAGTTCCTTTGAAGGATGATTCATGAGATCAGCATATTGGGATAACTGGAAAGGGCTCGCCATTGCCGCAGTCGTTACGATTCATGCGTGCAGCGGATTCCCAGGCAGCACAGCAGGATCCGGCGCGGCCACCCAGGAAATGTGGATCAGGCAGCTGACCAACTTCGCAGTCCCATTTTTTTTTGCAGCCGCAGGTTTCTTTGCTCCGAAGGGGCAGATTACCTGCATCAGAGAATTCTATGCTTCCCGGTTGCTGCGAATACTGCCGCCGTATCTGGTCTGGACCACGATCTATGTGGGCGTTGGAGCGTTCCGTGAAGGGATAGATCCAATCACGACACTCAAAGGCTATGTATTCGGAACGGGAATAGGAATCGGCTACTTCGTAATAGTCCTGTGCCAGTTCACTCTTCTAACCCCTTTGCTGCTGAGTCTAAAGAGTCTCACAACGCACTGGATCGTGATTATTTCCATTTCTCTTGTGGGAATCGCATACACATATTATTTTCAGACCATCGAACCCAATACCAGGCTGTCGGGCTTTCCCGCTCATGCTCTGCCCTTCTTTGTCTGGTACCCCTTCTACCATCTCGGACTGGTAGCCGGGTGGCGACGCGATACTTCACGGATTCCGCTCCGCATGATCGTTGGCGCTGTTCTCCTTGCATTCTCCGCTGGACTGCTGGAGAGTAAATACTGGCTTGCGACAATTGGCGGATCTTTCCCATTCTCGCAGCTCAAGGTCTCGAATTTCCTGTACTCAGGAGCACTATTCGCATTGGCTATTCGCCTCGCCGATGCGCAGACGCTGCTGCACAAGGGCGGCGTGCTCACCTGGCTTGGACGCAACTCGTACGCCATTTACTTGATCCATATGTTGTTCCTGCCCTCGATTCTTTCTCTATTGAAGAATTCCTGGCCATGGTCAACAAGCGGCTTGGCGCTCGTACTATCCGGTGCAGTGTTGTGCCTGGCCGTTACGAGTCTCACTGTGTTCCTGCTGAGGAAGCGCCTTCCAGAATCCCCTGCCCGCTATATTCTCGGCTAGGTGCCAGCTGCGCCAACCGCCTGGAGTTGCAGATGGCGAGGCTGTCTGACATGACCAAGCTGGGGGCATCTCGACCGGGTAAGGGCTCCATACCGGGCCGGGATTCGACTGAGAGCCGCATTGCGAGCTCTCAGGAACCGGCCAGAGCACGTATGGCGATGACCCAGCCGCATGGATCCGGCAACATGGAGCGTGAGCCCCATCATCTCATCAGGCGATTCTTGGACTGATCCAGCGGGCTTCATTGTCGGCCTCCCCGCGGGCGGGCGAGCGGCCGGGCGCTACGGCCATCTGTTCCACTTTGCCCGTTCTTCTGTGCTCGAAATCCAGTAGCGCAATCAGGGGCAGATTTTTATCGTGGACTCCGCTAGAATTCCGCCCTACCACCGGACAACCGGTGAGTTCTACAACGCGCCCGTAGCTCAGCCGGATAGAGTAGTGGCTTCCGAAGCCATTGGTCGGGGGTTCGAATCCCTCCGGGCGCGCCATCCTTCCCTGCTCAGGCCATCGATTGTTGGCCCACCGGCACGGCCCCAGAATCAGCAGGCCGCTGATCTTCCACGCTAAGAACTGGAAGCCGGCAGCCGCCGAGCGCAGGTCCAGCGCCACAGGGGCGAGCACACCGGTCCACAGAGCAACGCCGGGCATGGCCCGGCGCTACCGTGGGTGTACGGATCAGTACGTGCCGTCGAAGGCAAAGATCGGCTTGCGCTGCTTCCACGCGCCAGCGGTGAAGTCAGGGAACTCCAGCGTCTGGAAGCCATTGGCAATGGACTGCTCGGACAGCGGGGTGATCGCGCTCCAGGTCACCGCATCGTAGATGTCGATCGGCATCGGCGCCTTGGCCTTCAGTGCCTCGACGAACGCATGGATGACGAACCAGTCCATGCCGCCGTGACCGGCGCTGGCCGCGGTGTCGGCATGCTGCTTCCACAGCGGGTGCTCGTACTGATCCTGGTAGGTCTTGAACTCTTCCCATTGGTGCGGCGGGCTGCGGCCTTCAATGTGGATCGAGTGGTTGACGTCCATCCACAGACCCTTGGTGCCCTGCACGCGGAAGCCCATCGAGTACGGTCGGGGCAGCGAGGTGTCGTGCTGCAGCAGGATGGTCTCACCGTTCTCGCAGGCAAGCGTGGTGGTCACGATGTCACCCAGCTTGAACTTCACTTGGGTGCTGGGGTGGGTGGTGCCACCGCTCTTGGCCACGGTGTACTCGTGCAGGCCGCGTGCCTTGGTCGCGAAAGCGTTGATATGGGTGAAGCGGTTGCCGCGGTTGATGCCGGTGTACATCGCGCACGGGCCGATGCTGTGGCTGGGGTAGAGCTCGCCGTTGCGCTCCACCGAATGCTCGGTGCGCCAACGTGCCTCGCTCCAGCCCTTGGGACCGAACTCCACGCCGCTGTCGTAAGGCTGGCTGGGATCACCGGAGTTGAACTTCACCCCGCGCAGGTCGTGCTGGTAGCCGGCCTGCAGATGCACCAGCTCGCCGAACAGGCCCTGTCGCACCATCTGCAGGGCGGCCATCACATCGCGGCGGTAGCAGACGTTCTCCAGCAGCATGTACGGCGTGCCGGTCGTGAGCTGGGTCTTCAGCACATCCCAGTGGTCCTGCAGGGTGATGCCGGCCACCACCTCGCAGCCTACGGCCACGCCCGCCTGCATGGCGGCGATCGCCATCGGCGCGTGGTATTCCCACGGCGTAGCGATGATCACGCCATCGATGCCCTTCTGTTCCAGAAGGCGCTTCCAGGCGTTGCTGTCGCGATCCTGGCCATAGGTTTTCGGCGCAGGCTTGCCGGCCTTGGTCACCATGTCCACGGCACGACCCAGCATGATCGGCTC
This sequence comes from Stenotrophomonas sp. GD04145, assembly GCF_029835135.1. NCBI lineage: Bacteria > Pseudomonadati > Pseudomonadota > Gammaproteobacteria > Lysobacterales > Lysobacteraceae > Stenotrophomonas > Stenotrophomonas sp. GD04145. The sequence continues at coordinate 122,341 of NZ_JAODZG010000006.1, forward strand.
GATGTCGCACAGTGCAATGACCTCGACATCGTCGCGGCGCACCAGCTCCTTCAACAGCACCTGGCCGCGCATGCCGGTACCGATCATGGCCAGGCGGAGCGTGCGACCGCGCGCCCAGGCCGGGGTCTGTGGCAACAGGCTGCTGGCGGCGACGGCGGCACTGGCCGCGATGAACTCCCTGCGTTTCATGGCAAACATCTCTCCTCTTGGAAGCGCGCCGGCCGCAACCGGCGCGCTGGATCACTCGAACCTGCTTACTTGAATCGATAACCGATGGTCACACTGTAACCACGGCCGAAGATCGTCGCGTAGTCGCTGGAGTCACCCAGGAAGCTGTTCGGATCGTAGAACGGCAGCCGGTCGAACAGGTTCTTGACGGTGAAGCTCAGGTTCCAGGCGTCGTCAGGGCGCCAGGTGACGCTCAGGTTGGCGGTCCACCAGGACGGCGCGCCGTCGCACTTGCTGGCCTGCAGCGCCAGGTAGCCGGCGGTGCAGGTCTCCTTGTTGTTATCCACTTCATCCACGCGGTCACGGGCCCACTTGGTACCGCCCACATAGTTGACGAACATGCTGGTGGTCACCTGCTTGTAGGTCCAGTCGGCGTTGAGCGTGGCGCGCAGGCGCGGGTTGTTGTAGTAGCCCACCACGTCGCCGTAGTACCAGCCGCTTTCCTCATCCATGTAGTAGCGGTTGCGATTGGCGATGGTGGCGGCCAGGCCCACGTTCAGCCCGCCCCACTCGCCCAGCGAGAAGCGGCTGCGTGCGTCCACGTCGAAGCCGTCGACCAGGGTCTTGCCGCGGTTCTTGTACTGGCCGACCACGCTGGCCACGTTGCCCACGCTGTAGCCGGGCAGAACCGAGGGGCAGCTCACACCGCTGGCCGGGTCGGCGCACATCGCCGCCAGCTGGGCCAGGTTTGCACGATCGGCATCAGTGATCGGCGAACGGGTGGAGGAGATGATGTCGGTGTCACGGCTGAAATCCGGGGCGACGATCTCGTTGTTGCGGTAGATGAACCAGTAGTCGGCCGACACCGACAGCCAGCTGGCCGGCTCGTAGACGAAGCCCAGGGTGGCGATCTTGGCCTTCTCCGGCTTCAGGTCCTGGTTGGGCTGGGTCATGCGGGCCACGGTGCGGCTGCAATCGACGTTGGCCAGGCTCTTGCCCAGGTCCACGTCACCGGCGCGCTGCGACTGCCGCAACAGGTCGGCGATCGCGTTGGTCTCGGCGCAGCGCACCTCATCGCGGTAGCCACCGAGCTGGGCGAACACGCCACCGCTGCCGGACTCGGCCAGGCTCGGCGCACGGAAGCCGGTCGAATAGGTGCCGCGCAGCATCAGTTGATCGAATGCCTGGTACTTGAAGCCGATCTTCGGTGCGACGTTGGCGCTGAAGTTCGGGTATTTGTCCACGCGGACCGCGGCATCCAGTTCCAGCTTGTCGGTGATCGGCGCCACCGTTTCGGCGAACAGTGCATAGGTGTTGCGCGCACCGTCGAACCACGACCCGCCCTGCTGGGTGATCAGGCCGGCGGCTGCGTCGGCATTGCCCGGCGTGTAGAAGGTTTCGCGGCTGGCATTGAAGCCGAACGCGGCGCGCATCTCACCGGCCGGCAGCTGGAACAGCGGGCCTTCGATCCTGCCGTCCAGGGTGTGCAGGCGCGTCCAGGACTGGATGTCGAAGGTCGGGAACGCCTCGCGGATCAGCGCTGCGTTGGCTTCGCTGATCTCACCGAACTTGTATGCCGGATGGTCGGAAATGATCACCCGCCCGGTACCCGGATCCACCGAGTAGGGGCCGAAGGCCTTCTCGAAGCCCTTCAGGTTGACGTTGATGGTCTGGTAGGTGGTGGAGTGCGTGCCGGCGGTGGCGAAAGCAGTTTCCCAGTTCCAGTCACCCATGTTGCCACGTGCACCGGTCAGCACGCGGTAGCTCTTGTCGGTGTTGCGCTGGCCGAAGTAGTTGGCGCCGGCATCCTGCAGCAGGTACTGCAGGCCGACTACGCCGCCCATCATCGCCTTCAGTTCAGGGCTGGCGTGGTTGTACTCGTTGTTCGGCCCCAGGTAGGGATACAGGAACTGGTTGACCGTAGTGCCGGTATCGCGGGAGAACCAGCTGGTCGGGTTACCGGTGGTGGTGCCATAGCTGCGGGGTGTACCGCCATTGGCACGCAGATCGATGTCGGTGTAGGTCGCCTCGGCGAAGATTTCGGTCGAGTCGCCCACCAGGAAGGTGCCATTGAGGTAGGCGGTGTTGCGCTCGGACTTGGCGCCGGCGTCGATCTCGTTGTTCATCCAGGTCTCCCAGACACAACGCGGACCGGCGGCCTCGCCCTGCAGCACGTTCTTGCACCCCGGTGCGGCCTCCTGCACGCGGCGGCCGGTGACCGGATCGAAGGCGAAGTAACTGCCCGGGTTGAACTCACCCGGCTTGCTGCCCACGCCCAGGCGCAGGTTCGTCAGGTAATTGGGATTGTTGACGTAGTACTGCTCGGGACGCTTGTCGTAGAAATCACGCAACGGGATCGCGTCACGGCGGTACATGTTGACCGCACCGTAGATGTTGAAGCGGTTCTCGGCCAGGTCGCCGAAGCCGGCGGTGATGCTGGCCTGGCGCTCACCGTAGGAGTCGATGCGCGATGACGTATCGTTGGTGAAGTTGATCTCCGCGCCCTGGAAGTTGCGTTTGGTGATCACGTTGATCACACCGGCCACGGCGTCGGTGCCGTACACCGCCGAAGCACCGTCGGTAAGCACTTCCATGCGTTCGATGGCGGCAGCCGGGATCGCATCGATGTTGACGAACTGGGTCTGGAAGCCGGCGGGTGCGCCGTAGTACGACAGGCGACGACCGTTCAGCAGCACCAGCGTGCCCTGTGCGCCCAACCCACGCAGATTGGCCTGCGAGGCACCGTCGGAGCCGGTGAACAGCGAGCGCGAATCCTGCTGCGCCGGGCGGGCAGCCGGCAGGTTGTCGAGCACCTGCAGCAGCGTACGCGCACCCATGTTCTGGATGTCCTGCTTGCTGATGACCTGGACCGGCGAAGCGGTTTCCACATCGGTACGGCGGATGTTGGAGCCGGTGACCTCGATGCGGGCCAGGTCGGTGGCGTTGTCCTTGCTGTCCTGCGCAGCGGCAGGCAGGGCGACCGAGAGCAGCGCGCCGGCAATGGCCAGCGTCAGCGGAGCGATCGTGCGACAGGGGGGGCGGCGGTAGCGTGCGGGCAACATCGGGGTTCTCTCCTGGCAGGGGTGCGGCGCGAATGTGGATCAGCGGGCAAAACGCTCCCGGGCCACGGCCAGCAGGCCGCAGTCGGTATGGGCGGGGGAGGAGCGGTGTTACGAAGGGGTCATGGGGCGACGATGCTGGCGGAGTCGCCCTCCTGGCCGATCAGCACGGCGTTGGCCCAGTTGGCACAGACCTGGGCGGGTTGACTGCCCTGCGCACCCAGCGTGCGCAGGCTCAGGGTGGTAAGGCCACGGATGTCCAGCTCCGGCTTGACCACACCGGGCGCCTTCACCAGGCCGCTGTCGTAGAGCAGGCGGTTGTCGCCCCAGACCTGGAACTGCAGGCCGCCTGCGCTTCGGCAGGCATCATCGATGCCCAGATCCGCACGCAGCAGACGCCAGCCGCCCTGCAGACGCAGGTCGATGCGGCTGTTCGCGCCCACTCCCAGGCCACGGCGGAACTGCAGGCCGTTCATGCGCATGCCGGCCTCGCCACGGAACGCCTGGTCGGCGCGCACCTGGCTGGCCAGCGCGGCCGGCACCGGCAGCTCGGAGAGATAGCGCTGCCGGGCCGGTCGCTCCGGTTCCTGGTGCTCGAGGATGTGGAAGGTGGACAGCGCGATCGGGCCGACATCGCGTGGCTGCAACGCGTCGAACGCGCGGGCGCTGCCCTGTGCCGCAGTGACCATCGGGTCGGTGCTGCTGGCGCCGTCACCTTCGGGGTTCTGCACGCTCAGCACCCGGAAACGCAGCAGGCGACCCGCGTGTGCGGGGAAGTCGATGCGCTGCATTCCTTCCTTCAACTGCAGCCGGCCCCGGGCGATCGGCTCGCCCCATTCGCCATTGCTGTCGCCCAGGTACACCTCGTAGTCGCGGACCTGGCCATGCTTCCAGTTCTTGTCGTTGCGTGGCGCCAGCTCGATGCCGTCGATCATCCGGCGCTCACCGAAGCCGACCACCCATTCGTGGGCGCCGGTGCGCACGGCCTGGTTGCGCACGCTGCGGAACCAGGTGGCCGGGTCATCGTCGAACGCGTTCTCCAGCGGATGGCCAGGCTCTTCCGCCGGGCGGTTGACCACCAGCAGGCTGTCGGCCGGCAGCTCGCGGCCGAGCACCGGCGCGGCCGGATATGCATCGTCCGCAGCGGCGGCGGTCACGGCGAAGTCCAGCTGCACCTGCAGTGGCTGGCGGATATCCTGCGTGGCGGTACGCACATGGACGGTGCCGCCACGCTCACGGGCATCGAAGTACCAGCCTTCGTCGGCACCGTTGAAGGCTGCCGCGTCGGCCAGCGCGGGCAGCACACGGGCGCCGGCCTGCACTGCGCGCGGGGCCTGCCGGCTCAACACGCGCAGGCCGTAGCGACGCTGCGCCAGCTGGCCCTGGTAGGTGCCCTGCACGGCCGCGATCTGCACCTGGACCGGGCCACTGCCCTGTGCCGGCGCCTGCACGCGGATCTGCTGCGTGCTCGATTCGCCCTGCTGGTAGCGGCGGGTGTTGCCGTCGTCTTCGTACAGCGTGTACTGCGATTCGCCCTGCGGATAGAGATCGAAGGTGACCTCGTCCAGCGGCTTCTCGCCATCGAACAGCATCGACGGATACATCGGCAGGATGGCCCCGGCGCGCACGAACACCGGCAGCGTGGCAAGGTCGACCTGGCGGTCGAGCTGACGGCCCTCGGCGCTGGCCTGCACGCGGCGGCCGTCCCAGTAGTCGATCCATCCACCGGCCGGCAGATGGATGTCGCGCCGCCAGCCACGGCTGGCCGCCTGGCTGCGGTAGACCGGTGCGATCAGCAGATCACGGCCAAGCAGGAACTGATACTTGTAGGTTTCGTCCTGCGCGTGCGGATCGCGCGGGTAATCCCACATCAACCCACGCACCGGCGGCGCGCCGGTCTGCGCAGCGTCGTGCACCAGCCCGTACATGTACGGCGTCAGCCGCATCTTCAGTTTCAGATAATCGCGGTTGATGCTGCGGTAGGGTTCGTCGTACCACCACGGGTGCTTGCGCGCGTTCGACGACCAGCCACTCATGCCCATCAGTACCGGAGTGAAGGCCTTCCACTGCAGGTCACGGGTGTAGGTCTCGGCGCTGCCGCCGAAGATCGCATCGACATCGCCACTGGCATAGGCCATGCCGGACAATCCCGAGCCGACCAGGGTCGGCACGTGCCAGCGGATGTAATCCCAACTGCTGCTCTGGTCACCGGTCCAGGCAACCGCGTAGCGCTGGATGCCGGCCCAGCCCATCACCGTCCACAGGAAGGGACGCGAATCGGAATTGTCGACGATGCCATTGAACGCCTGGCGGTTGGCGTCCATCGCGAACTGATAGCCCTTGCCGGTCCAGGCCACATCCAGCTTCTGTACACGGCTGCCGGCCTTGCCGACTTCCCAGGCGATCTTGTCGACACCGTTCTCCGTCCACAGGCCGGTGCGGAAGCCGTATCCGGCCAGACCCTTCACCGTCTCGGGCAACTGCTTGTAGCCGCAGCCATAGCCGTCGTTGGGCAGGATCCAGCCACCGGGCATGTCGTGTGCCCGGTACTGCTTGGCCACGCTGTCGACCACGTCAGGCGTGGTGCCGGTCGGGCCATCGCTCCAGCCCTCAGGCACGGTGCCCGGCTTCTTCGCGTTGTCGCCGTCGTTGTAGCAATCGGCATCGCCATAGGACAGCGCCCAGCGCGCGACCATGTTGGGGCGGCCGGTCAGCTGCGTGTAGCGCTCGATCAATGCCGGCAGATCGGCACCGACGAAGTAGTAGGCGTCGAAACGATCTTCGCGATGCAGCAGGGTGGACTGATCGGGCTGGCGCAGGTCGTAGCTGCCGTCGCTCCACGTATTGCGCAGCATGCCCCAGCCGCGGCTGCTCAGCAGCATCGGCGCCGGGCTCGGTCGATCACCCTCTTCCCAGCCGCCGGAGTAGGACACCTCAAGCTCGCGTCCCTTGAACTGGTAACGGCCGTTCTGCTGGCCGCCGCCGAAGAAACCTTCGTCGGGCTGCGACGAGAGTACCTGCACGCTCTGTGCAGCATCCAGGTCCAGCGGCTGCAGCTCCTGCCACAACGCAGTGGGCTGGCCATTGTCCAGACGCTCCAACCGCAGGCGCAGCGGCTGGCGCTGTACGTGCAGCACGAGTGCGCCGGTGCGCAGACGGATCTCCTGCGCATCTTCTTCCAGCTGTGCCTGCACGTCGGCACTGGGCTGGGGCAGCACGATCGGCGCGGCCTTGTCGCCGGCTCCGGTCAGTACCCCCTTGCGCCCCGCCTGCACACGGACAATGTCGGCAGCCGGCAGTTCGATGCGCACACGCGCGCCGGTGTCGGTCTGCAGGTCCCAGGCGGGCGTGCCCGCCTTGCTGGCGGTGACCGAGCGCAGGTTGCCGATGGGTTCGGCGTGGGCCGACATGGACGCCAGCAGCAGTACCGGCAACAGGGCCAGCATCAGCGGCGAGCGACGAATGCAGATTTCCACGCGGACTCCCAACCCGTTCACCGGGCGTTTCGAAAGCGGTTGGGCCGACTCTAGGGCAGGGATTCGAAAGATGTCAACAAATGGAAAGCAAAAAGTAAGATAAGTTCGACTGAAACGAAAGGTGATGCGGCGCAGTACTTTGTGTAATCGCTTGCACCCCCCTGTTAAGCTTGGTGCGATACGGCATTCTTCGATTCCTTTCGTTTTGGACGATTGCGGTCTACCAGAAACGCCAAGCGCTCTTTATCTTTCTTTTTGCTTTCGGTATTTGACATTTCGAAAGAAAACGCAGATCGTGCGATGGCCCAACTGGAACCTCCGAATGGACGTCACCCTGCTTTCCGATGTGTCCGCCTGGCAGCGCCGGGGCGGAGCCGATACCGCTACTGAAATCGCCCAGCAGCCAGCACTGTGGGACGCGCTTGCACAGGATCTGCTGCAGGCCCGCGAACGCCTGCAGGCCTTCCTGGGCGACCGCCTCGACAATCCCGATCAGCGCGTGTTGTTCACTGGCGCCGGTAGTTCCGGCTTCATCGCCGAGATGGTGGCCGATGCGATCAACGCGCAGTGGGCCGCTGACGTCCGTGTGGTGCATACCACCAGCCTGCTGACCCATCCGGCGCTGTATCTGCAACGCGACCGCCCCACCCTGCTGGTTTCGTTCGGCCGCAGTGGCTCCAGCCCGGAAAGCGTGGCAGCGGTGGACCGTGTGCGCAGCGACGTGGATGACGCACGCTTCCTCGACATCACCTGCAACGCTGATGGCGAACTGGCCCGGCGCGGTGCCGGCCGTGCCGATACCTGCACCCTGTTGATGCCGTCGGCCAGCTGCGACCGCGCCTTTGCGATGACCAGCAGCCTGACCTGCATGCTGCTGGCCGCGCTGACCGTGTTCGACCGCTCACCGTGGCAGACGCGGGTGGCACGCCTGACGCAGCTCGCTGCGCTGGCCCGCGAAGGCCAGGCGCAGTGGGATGCACCGGTGGCCGCGCTGGCACAGCGCCCCTTCAACCGCGTCATCTATCTGGGCAGCGGTCCGCTGGAAGCGCTGGCGCGCGAGTGCGCGCTGAAGGTGCTGGAGCTGACCGCCGGCCGCGTGCTGGCGCTGGCCAACACGCCGCTCGGTTTCCGCCACGGCCCGAAATCCACGCTGGATGGCAGCACCTTGGTGATCGTGCTGCGCAGCGTGCAGCCGCTTGCACGCCGCTACGAACAGGACCTGCTGGACGAGCTGCGCCGCGACGGCGTGGCCGGCCAGGTGCTGGCCATCGGCCCGCATTCGGACATCGGTGCCGACGATGACTACACCCTCGCCATACCCGTCCTGGAGCCGGTTCTGGATGATCCCTGGCTGGCGCCGGTGTGGCTGGCCTTCGGCCAGCTGTTCGCACTGCAGCGCTCGGCCGCGCTGGGGCTGACCCCGGACAATCCGTTCCCCGACGGCACGGTGAACCGCGTGGTCAAGGGTGTCACCATCCACCATGGCTGAGTTGATCGCCCATGCCTGCTACGGCATCGATATCGGCGGCACCAAGATCGAGCTGGTGGCGTGCGATGCGGCGATGCAGGTCACCTGGCGCCGCCGGGTGGCCACTCCGCAGGGTGACTACGATGGCTTTCTGCGGTCGGTGGTGGCGCTGGTCGCCGACGCCGACGCCGCACTGGGCCGCAACGATGCGGCCATCGGCATCGCGCTGCCCGGCGTGCGTGACCGCCGCACGGGCCGCCAGCTGAGTGCCAACGTGCCGGCGCTGACCGGCCACAGTGTGGCGGCCGACCTGCAGGCACGCCTGCAGCGTCCGCTCCATTTCGGCAACGACCTGCAGTGCTTCGCCTTGTCCGAAGCCCATGGCGGCGCAGCCGACGGCTACCCCAGCATGTTCGGCGCGATCCTCGGCACCGGCGCCGGTGGCGGCTTCTGCCTGCAGGGCCGCCTGCTGTCCGGCTTCAACGGCCTGGCCGGGGAATGGGGGCACTGGAGCGTGCCGGGCCACCTGCTGCAGCGTCACGGCCTGCCGTTGATCGACTGCGCGTGCGGCCTGCAGGGCTGCGTTGAGCGCTATGTATCCGGCAGCGGCCTGGCGATGATCGAACGCCACCTGGGCGGCGCGGCCGTCGATGCCAGTGCGGTGATCGCACTGGCCGAAGGCGGCGATGCGCGTGCACGCAGCGCGCTGGACATCCACCGCGACCTGCTCGGCCACAGCCTCGCTGCGCTGGTGCTGGCCCTGGACCCGCATGTGATCGTGCTCGGTGGCGGCCTCTCGCAGTACACCCCGCTGTACCAGCAGCTGCCGGCGGCAATCGCTGCCCATCTGTTCAACGGCGTGCAGGTGCCGCCGATCGTGCCCCCGCGCTTCGGCGATGCCGGTGGCGCCCGCGGTGCCGCGCTGCTTGCCTGCCAACCCTCGTTTTCCTGATTGTCCGGAGCATGACCATGTCCCCGTTGCAGACCCTGCTTGCCTCCCACCGCGCCGGCCACAATGTGGGCCTGTACAGCGTCTGCTGCAGCAACGAACAGGTGCTGCGCGCGGCCATGCACGTGGCACTGGCACACGACACGGTGCTGCTGGTCGAAGCCACCTCCAACCAGGTCGACCAGTTCGGCGGCTACACCGGCATGACGCCGCCGCAGTACCGCGACTATGTCGGCACGCTTGCGGATGAGGAAGGCTTTCCGCGCACGCGGCTGATCCTGGGCGGCGACCACCTCGGTCCGAACGCCTGGCAGAAGCGCCCCGCCGCCGAAGCGATGGCCCACGCGCGCGTGCTGATCGAAGCCTACGTGGCCGCCGGCTTCCACAAGATCCATCTGGACTGCAGCATGTCCTGCGCCGACGATCCGGTGCCGCTGCCTGATGCCACCGTGGCCGCGCGTTCGTCGGAACTGGCGACGATCGCCGAGCGCACGGCTGCCCGGCTCGACCTGCCGGCGCCGGTGTACGTGATCGGCACCGAAGTGCCCGTTCCCGGCGGCGAAGCCTCGCTGGCCGGTGGCCTGCAGGTGACCACGCCGGCAGCCGCCGCGCAGACCCTGGCCATCCACCAGCAGGCATTCGATACCCCCGAACTGCGCGATGCCTGGCAGCGCGTGATCGCGATGGTGGTGCAGCCGGGCGTTGACTTCGATCACAGCAGCGTGCACGAGTACGACCCGGTCGCCGCCAACGCGCTGGCCGACTTCCTCGAGCAGCAGCCGCGCATCGTGTTCGAGGCGCACTCCACCGACTACCAGCGCGAAAGCGGACTGCATGCGCTGGTCCGCGATCATTTCGCGATCCTCAAGGTCGGCCCCGCCGCCACCTTCGCCTATCGTGAGGCGCTGTTCGCGTTGGCAGCGATCGAACAGGCGCTGCTGCCGGCTGCGCAGTGCTCGCGCCTGCCACAGGTGCTGGAGGAGGTGATGGTGGCGCAGCCGAAGTACTGGCAGCCCTACTACCAGGGTGACGAGGCGACACTGCGCCTGTTGCGCAGTTATTCCTTCAGTGACCGCTGCCGCTACTACTGGGGCGAACCGGCACTGCTGCGCGCCGTGCAGACGCTGCTCTCCAACCTGGAGCAGCACACGCCACCGTTGGTGCTACTGAGCCAGTACCTGCCGGAGCAGTACCGCGCCGTGCGTGACGGCCGCCTGGCCAACACGCCGACGGCCCTGGTGCAGCACCGCATCGGCCAGTGTCTGGGCGAGTATGCCCGCGCCTGCAGCGCCAACCAGGCAGGCAAACGCGGTCAGGAAACACGATCCGCTGCCGGCATTGCTGCGAACGGCTAATCTCTACCCCTCACAGCAGACCCGAGACTCCGCCATGCGCAACACCCGCTCCCGCCGGCAACAGATCCTGCAGCTGCTGATCGAGCACGGCTCGGTGCAGGTGGCCGATCTGGTCGAGCGCTTCGGCGTGTCCGCGGTGACGATCCGCGCCGACCTGACCCACTTCGAGTCGCAGGGCCTGGCCAACCGCACCCACGGTGGCGCCAATCTGGTGCGCACGCCTCCGCAGGAGCAGGACATCCATGAAAAGGATGCGCTGAATCTGCCCCTGAAGGAGTCCATCGGCGCCTGCGCGGCGAACCTGGTGCAGGCCGGTGACAACATCATCATCGACTCCGGTTCGACCACCATGACGCTGGCCCGCCATCTGCGTGGCCGCCGCGATGTGACGGTGATGACCAATGGCCTGAACATCGCGTGGGAACTGGCCAATGCTGCCGGCATCAATGTGCTGCTGACGGGCGGGCTGCTGCGTCAGCAGTCGCTGTCGCTGCAGGGCAGCCAGGCCGAGGCCAGCCTCAATTCCTACAGCTTCGACACCCTGTTCCTGGGCGTGGACGGATTGGACCTGCAGTTCGGCCTGACCACCCACGATGAGGCGGAAGCGCGCCTCAACCACCGCATGGTCGAGCGCGCGCGGCGCATCGTCGTGCTGACCGACGCCTCCAAGTTCGGCCGTGTCAGCCTGCATCGCATCGCCCGCCTGGATCAGATCCATACCGTCATCACCGACGCCGGCATCGACGACGCAACCCGCGAGGGCCTGCAGCGGCTGGGCATCGAAGTGATCATCGCCGAGCCGCCCGCATGACCGACACCCGTTCCCTGCATGGCCGCATCCTCACCCCGCTGGGGTGGCGACGTGGCCATGTCCACTTCGACTCGCATGTGCACCAGCTGCAGGTGGACGACCACAGCGGCGGTGATGACCCGCAGCTGCAGGTGATCCTTCCCGGTTTCATCGATCTGCATGTGCACGGCGCTGCCGGTGTAGACCTGATGCAGGGCGGCGACGTCGCCCGCACCATCGCCCGCACCCACCTGCGCTTTGGTACCACCACCCTGCTGGCGACCACCATGACCGCCGGCCTGGACGAGATCGAGTACGCCCTGCAGGGCGTGGCCGCCACCATGGCAGCACCGGACGACGAGGCCGCATGCATCGCCGGCGTGCATCTGGAAGGGCCGTTCATCAGCCCTCAGCGCCTGGGCGCACAGCCCAACCGTACGATCGAGGCGACGCTGGCGCTGGTGCAGCAGCTGCATGCGCTGGCACCGATCCGGGTGATGACGCTGGCGCCGGAGATCGGCGAACACACGGCGCTGATTCCTGCGCTTTCGGCGATGGGCATCCGTGTCCAGCTCGGCCACAGCGCGGGTACTTACGAAGAAGGTGTAGCCGCTCTGCAGGCGGGTGCATCCGGCTTCACCCATCTGTTCAACGGCATGACCGGCGTCGATCACTATCGCCCGGGCATCGCGGCGGCGGCGCTCGCCCATGCACGTTACGCCGAGATCATTCCCGACCTGCAGCACATCCATCCCGGCGTGATCCGCCTGGCCGCGCGCGCGATTCCGCGCCTGTACGCGGTGACCGACGCTACGGCCGCCACCGGCATGCCGGATGGCGAGTACGCGCTGGGCGAACAGCGCGTGCACAAGTGTGGCGGTTGCGTGCGGCTGGCGACCGGTTCGCTGGCCGGCAGCGCGCTGACCATGGACCAGGCACTGCGCAACCTGATGCGTGTCGGCCTGGATCTGGCCGACGCCTCGCAGCGCGTTTCCACGTTCCCGGCCGACTACCTGGGCCTGGGCGATCGCGGTCGCATCGCGCCCGACGCCCGCGCCGATCTGGTGGTGCTGGACGCTGGACTGCGCCTGCAGCAGGTGGTGGTGGGTGGCCGGGTGGTCGAGCTGCACTGAGCAACGTCCCTGCCGTAGAGCCACGCATGGCGCGGCGCCACAGAACGCAATCTGCGAAGAACCGCCGCCGGGCAGGGCCCGGCGCTACCACAGGAACTGCCGATGACTGCAAGCACCGCTCCGCGCTGGCCCGTACGCTATCTGCTCTTCATCGGCGGCCTCGGCGGCCTGCTGTACGGCATCGATATCGGCATCATTGCCGGTGCCCTGCCCTATCTGGAAGCGACCGCCAGCCAGGCCTGGCAGCTCAGCAGCCAGCAGCTGGGATTCGTCGTTGCAGCCGTTCTGCTGGGCAGTGTGCTGTCCTCACTGTTTGCCGGCATGGTGGCCGACCTGATCGGACGCCGCGGCGCGATGCTGCTGGCTGGCGTTCTGTTCACCGCCTCCATTCCCATCATGGCGCTCGCTTCGGGCTACACGCCGCTGCTGCTGGGCCGACTGCTGCAGGGCATCAGCGGCGGCCTGATCGGAGTGGTGGTACCCCTGTACCTGGCCGAGGTGCTCAGTCCGGAGCGGCGTGGCCGGGGTGCAGCGATGTTCCAGCTGCTGCTGACCATCGGACTCGTGCTGGCGGCGCTGATCGGCCTGTACCACGCCCAGGCCGTGGATGCCGCTGCCGAAACCGTGCGCTCGCTGCCGCTGGCACAGCAGGCGCAGGAACTGTTCGCCGTGAAGGACCATGCGTGGCGGACCATCTTCTGGAGCTGCCTGACGCCGGGCCTGGTGTTCTGTGCCGGCATTTTCTGGCTGTCGGAGTCGCCGCGCTGGCTGGTCCGCCGTGGTCGGGTGGACGACGCCCGTCGCAGCCTGCTGCGGGTGCTGCCCGCCGCCGAGGTCGAGCCCACGCTCGCGCGCATCCAGGCACCGGAATCCAGTGGCACGAACGGCAGGCGTGATCCGCTGCTCAGCCGCCGCTACGTGGTGCCGTTCGTGCTGGCCTGCGTGGTCCTGGCCTGCACCCAGGCCACCGGCATCAACTCGGTGCTCGCCTATGCGGTGAACATCCTCAACCAGGCGGGCCTGTCCGGTTCGGTGGCCAATGGCGCCGACGTGGCGATCAAGCTGCTCAATGCGGTGATGACCGTGGTCGCGCTGCTGCTGGTCGATCGCAAGGGCCGCAAGTTCCTGCTGATGCTCGGCAGCGGCGGTATCTGCGTGGCGCTGCTGGCCGCCGCCACCCTGTTTTTCCAGGCCGAACGCGGCCGCGCCGATGTGCAGCCGCAGCTGCAGGCCGCAGCCAGCGGCGATGGCCTGCATCTGGTACTGGACGAGGCACAGTGGCAACGCCTCACTGACGGCATCGACAGCGAAGGCCGTCCGATGCAGCTGACCGTGTCCTACGCCTATGGCGATTTTACCAACGTGCGCGCACTTCGCAGTGACAACCTGATCGATCGCGAGCTGCGCATCGACCGTGCCGGCACCGTGCAGCCGGACAGCGTCATCGGCGCCTTCTTCCGCACCCTGCACCTGAATCCGTTCGCAGATCCGGCCGGCGCAGCGCACGCACCGCTGCGCATCGAGCAGGCGCGGATCGGACCGGTGCCAACGCCCGCCCACGGCTGGGCGGTGGCCGCCTGCATCCTCGTGTTCGTTGCCTTCTTCGCGGTGGGCCCTGGCGTCTGCGTATGGCTGGCACTGTCCGAGCTGATGCCCAACCGGATCCGCTCCAATGGCATGAGCATCGCGCTGCTGATCAATCAGTTCGTGTCCACCACCATCGCCGCGCTCTTCCTGCCGACCGTGGGCCACTATGGCTACGCCAGCATGTTCCTGTTCTGGGCGGCATGCACATTCGTGTTCTTCCTGGTGGCTGCGTTCTGGCTGCCAGAAACCAAGGGCAGGTCGCTGGAGGAAATCGAGGCCAGATTCGCGACCAGGCAGCGCTGAGCAGGGTTCAGGGCGCCGGCACCCGCTGGCCGGTGATGTGCCATGCCAGTTCCTGCGCCTCGGCCACGCTGGGCAGGCCACTCAACATCATCGATTCGCCGAACGGGCCACTCACCGTCGCCACCGTCAGCACGCGGCCATCCACGCTGATCGCCAGCCGCTTTCCCACCAGTGCGGCCGTGCCATCGTGGATGCGCTGCTGTGCCTCCTTGCGATAGCGGATCTGCAGGCCGGGCTGCTGGCTCTGGTCCAGCACGTAACGGACATCGGCGATGTCGGCACTGCCGGCAATCGGTGGCTCGCGCAGCGCGAGTGTTTCACCCTGCCACTGCACCGGTGTGCCATTGCCGGCAGCATCGACTGCGCTCAGACGCACATCCACGCCCGGACGCGGCGCATGATCCCTGCCAGCCTCCGCATCCGCTGTTGCGCCGGGCATGCAACCGGCCAGGCCCAGCACCGCGACCAGCAGAAACGAACCCGCCCGCCTCACTTCAGCTTCCTCAGCTTGAATGCCACCAGCACCTGCAGCAGCCCATACAGCAGGCTGCCGATGCCGATCCACAGCGTGGTCACGGCCACGCCCGCGTAGGGATTGGCCGCAAACAGCAGGCCCAGCACCACCGCCAGCACACCACTGAGTATCAGCAACCACTCGCCCTGGATCTGCCTGCGCACGCGGATTGCGTACACGATGCGATAGATGCCGGCCACCAGCAGCCACGCCGCCAGGAACAGCACCAGCACACTGGCGGTGGCGAGCGGATTGATCACCGCCAGAATGCCGAAACCGAGCGAGGCGATGGCATACAGCGCCAGCCAGCCACGCGAGGCACCGCTGCCACCGCTGATCAGCGCGAACAGGCTGATGACACCTTCGATGATGGCCATCACGCCCAGCGTCCAGGCCAGGGCCGTCGCCGCCGACAGCGGCCAGCCGATCGCGATGATGCCGAAGCCGAGTGCGACCAGGCCATACAGCAGCAGGATCCACCAGCTGCGACCGACCGCCGACAACAGGGGAGACAAGGGGGAATTCATGACCACTCCTTCGATCCGGAATCGGCTTCATCCTAGCCCCTGGCGATGAAGAGGGCGATCACGGAACCCGTGCGCAGACCCACACGCGCACCTCTGCGGCACCCACGCAGCGCAGTGTCTCAGCGATTTCCATCACGGTGCTGCCGGTGGTCATCACATCATCGACCACGGTCAGCCGCGGCGGCACCGGCGCATGTGCATCGAAGGCGTCGAACAGGTTGTCCCTGCGCTGTTCGGCCGTGCGTTCGGACTGTGGTGCCGTATGCCGGCGACGGTACAGGCCCTGCCAGACCGGCATCGGCAGCAACCGGCATAGTTCGGCGGCCTGGTTGTAACCACGCTGGCGCAGGCGCCGATCATGCAATGGCACCGGCACCAGCGGCGCGCACGACCAGGGCGGCGGCGCGCGTTGCATCAGCTGCGCGAGCAGGCGTCCGGCCGCCAGGTCCTGATGGAACTTGTAGCGCACCAGCAGCTGGTCCACCGGCGGCAGGTACAGCAGGCTTGCGTGCGTGGCCAGCTGCGGTGGTGCCTCCTCGCGGCAGCTGCCGCAGACGATCAGGGCCGCATCCGGCAGCGGCAGCGCGCAGCGCAGGCAGGCGCGACCCGACCACGGCAGTCCGGCGTAGCAGGCTGGACAGAGATCCAGCTCGTCGTGACCCGGGTCGTTGCAGACCAGGCAGCGCAGCGGAATCAGCAGGCGCAGCAGCCGCTGCAACGGGGCCCCGGCGACAATGCGGTGGACGATGCGCATGCCGCAGGCTCGCGCATGGCAGGCAGCGACGCCATCGGCGGACGGACCAGACATGGGTCGGTGAAATGCCCGTCATCGTGTGCCGACGGGCATGACCCACCATGCCCCTACTGCATGGCCTGCCAGGGTGGCTGCCGGTCGCCTCTCCCTGGCAGCATCTGCCGGGCACGTACGCGGATCACCTACTTTCGACCGGGATCGACGGACGTGGCATCGGCCGATGGGCCAGGCACCATCAGCAGCTCGGCCAGGCCACGATAGATCGGCACTCGGCACACCAGACCGGATACCCCACGGGCAATCAGTACCGTGGCCAGAATCGGCAGCAGCAGGTCACCGCTGTCCGTCAGTTCCAGCGAGATCACGGCGGAGGTCAGCGGCGCCTGGGTGACGCCGGTCAGATACGCACACATGCCGAGCAGCACGAACGCGCGTGGATCCACGCCGGGCATCAGCACCGCCAGGTTGTGGCCCAACCCGGCACCGACCGCCAGCGCGGGCGAGAACAGGCCCCCGGGGATACCGGCCACATAGGAGGCCAGATTGGCCAGCAGCTTCATCAGCCCGAACTCATGACCCACCAGCGCGTGACCCTGCACCAGGCTGCGCGCCTGTTCGTAGCCGGTGCCGAACGCACCTTCACCAAACAGCATCGCCAGCGCCACCACCACCAGGCCGCAGCCGGCGGCCAACAGCACGGGATGGCGCTGGCGCAGTTGCCCCAGCCAGCGCGGACGGCCTGCCGCGCTCGCCAGTACGGCGCGCGCGAACAGTCCTCCCAGCAATCCCGCCACCACACCGCACAGCAGGATCGCCAGCCAGCCCTGGCCCAGCGGAAGCCGCGCCGAAACATGGCCGAAGTAGGTGTAGTTGCCCAGCAGACCCAGCGATACGACGCCACCGACGATCACCGCCGTCAGCAGCGTGCCCGAGAACCGGTGCTCGAAGCGGCCGCTGAGTTCCTCGATGGCGAACACGATGCCTGCCAACGGGGTATTGAAGGCTGCCGCGATGCCGGCAGCGCCGCCCGCCAGCAGGAAGTGCGACAGCTCACGCGGGTCCTTGAAACCAAACCAACGACCGAACAGGTACATCAGGCTTGCACCCACGTGCACGGTCGGACCTTCGCGGCCGACCGAAGCACCGCCCAACAACGACAGTGACGTCAGCAGCAGCTTGCCGGCCGATACCGCCGGTGAAAGATTCGTCGCGCGGAACGAGGCATCCGACTTGTCCAGCGCAGCGATGACCTGGGGAATGCCGCTGCCGCGGGTAGGCTTCAGTACGCCGCTGGTCAGCCATGCCAGCAGCGCGAAGATGCCTGGCGTGAGCAGCAGCGCCCACCACGGCGAATGCGCAGTGATGCGCTGGAACAGATGGAACGCCGCGTCGCTGGCCTTGGCAAACAGGATGGCCACCAGCGCCACCGCCACGGCACCTCCCCAGAGTGCGGCGCGGCGGCGCCAAGCCTCACTGAGGACCAGCGCGCTGATGCGGCCGCGAAGGCGATGGAGATCGGTCATGGGACAGAGTCTGCGCGCCAGCGCTTCCGTAGGGCAGTGGCTACTGTGGCCGGCTGCCTTGCACGAAACGGTGAAACGCGGTCCATCCGCTCCAGTCTGATCAGCGGGTCGCAATGTAAACTAGAAATCAATGTAATTGGTTGACAGAAGCTTCAGCGCTACCCACACTGCCGCCCTCGCTCCACTCGTACCCGGGTCCCGCCATGGCCACTGCCATCCGCCACGACTGGCAACACGATGAACTGCAGGCGCTGTTCGAACTCCCCCTCACCGACCTGTTGTTCCGCGCCGCTGCGGTCCATCGCGAGCACTTCGACCCCGCCCGGGTGCAGGTCTCCACGCTGCTGTCGGTGAAGACCGGCGGCTGCCCGGAGGACTGCGCGTACTGCCCGCAGGCCCAGCGCTACAGCACCGGCGTCAACGCACAGAAGCTGATGGACACCGAAGCGGTGCTGGCCAAGGCGCGCCAGGCCAAGGCTGCCGGTGCGTCGCGCTTCTGCATGGGCGCGGCCTGGCGGTCGCCGAAGGATCGCGATATTCCGAAAGTGGCGGCGATGATCGCCGGGGTGAAGGCACTGGGCCTGGAAACCTGCGCCACGCTGGGCATGCTCAGTGGCGACCAGGCACGGGCACTGAAGGACGCAGGCCTGGACTACTACAACCATAACCTCGACACCGCGCCGGACTATTACGACTCGATCATCCATACCCGCCAGTACCAGGACCGCCTGGACACGCTGGAGCACGTGCGGGATGCAGGCCTGAAGACCTGCTGCGGCGGCATCGTCGGCATGGGCGAGACGCGGGCGCAGCGCGTGGGACTGCTGCTGGCCCTGGCCACGCTGCCGGCCCATCCGGATTCGGTGCCGATCAACAGACTGGTGCAGGTGGCCGGTACGCCGCTGCACGGCAGTGCCGAACTGGACCCGTTCGAGTTCGTGCGCATGATCGCGGTGGCACGCATTGCCATGCCGCGTTCGATGGTGCGCCTGTCGGCCGGCCGCGAGGCGATGAGCGACGAACTGCAGGCGCTGTGCTTCCTGGCCGGCGCCAACTCCATCTTCTATGGCGACAGGCTGCTGACCACCGGCAACCCGGAAAGCGAGCGCGATCTGGCATTGTTCGCGCGGCTGGGCCTGCAGCCGATGGCGGTGCAGGTGGACGCCGAGGGCCACGACCACGGCGGTACCGTACATGCCGTTATCGGCAGCGTTGCACCCGGCTGCGGCTGCGCTCACGCAGCCTGAGACGGGGCCCGAGCAGGCGTCGCGGCAACGCGCTACCCTAGCCGCCCCGTCGCCGCCTCCCGCCGCCATGGCCCGCCCCGACCTCACCGCCCGCATCCAGGACCAGCGCGCGCTGCGCGATGCCCAAGGTCGTCGCCGCCCACGGCGCACGGTCACCCGCCGCGATGGCGTCTGCCTGGAAGTGGAAGGCCGCTGGCTGACCGGCTTCTGCAGCAACGACTATCTGGGCCTGGCCCAGCAGTTCAGCGTGGTCAATGCATTGCAGGACGCGGCCGCCCGCGAAGGCGCCGGGGCCGGCGCATCGCACCTGGTCTGCGGCCACCACGCGATGCACGATGCTCTGGAACGCGAAATGGCCGAGTGGCTGGGCTACCCGCGCGCACTGCTGTTCGGCAGCGGTTTTGCCGCCAACCTGGCGGTGCAGCAGGCGCTGCTGAGCGAAGAGAACGACGTCTGCGTGCAGGACAAGCTCAATCACGCCAGTCTGCTCGATGCCACGCGGCTGGCGGGCGCACGCCTGCGCCGCTATCCGCACCTGGATGCGGAAGGGGCCATGCGCCAGCTCAGGCACGCAGCCGATGGCGCAGCGATGCTGGCCACCGATGGTGTCTTCAGCATGGACGGCGACGTCGCGCCGCTGCGCGCACTGTCACTGGTCGCGCGCCTGCAGCAGGCACTGTTCTATGTGGACGATGCACATGGCGTTGGCGTGGTCGGCGATGGCCGGGGCACGGTGGCGGCCGCCGGTCTGGGCGTGGACGACGTGTCGTTGCAACTGGTCACCCTGGGCAAGGCGCTGGGCAGCGCCGGCGCGGTGGTGCTGGGCCGCGAAGACCTGATCGAGCATCTGGCCGAAACCGCCCGCCCCTACATCTACACCACCGCGATGCCGCCGGCGCTGGCGGCGGCGGCACTGGAAGCAGTGCGCCTGGCACGCCGCGACAACTGGCGCCGCACCAAGCTGGTCGACCTGATCGCACTGTTCCGCGGCGAAGCGCGCCGCCACGGGCTGGACCTGATGGCATCGGAGACACCGATCCAGCCCCTGCTGTGCGGCGATGACCACACCGCACTGGCGCTGTCCAAGGCGCTGGAGCAGGCGGGATGGCTGGTCGGAGCGATTCGCCCGCCGACCGTTCCGGAAGGCAAGGCACGCCTGCGCGTCACCCTCTCTGCCCTGCACACGGCAGACCAGGTGCGGGGGCTGGTCGAGGCCATCGCCAGCGCGCGTGATCGCCTCTTGATCACGCCGCGCGAGGCCGCGCCACCGCCGTTGCCGGCCCTGGCTTGAGGTTCGGCTGGTTTCCGCATGCATATCGAAGTCGCCGGCCAGGGGCCGGACCTGGTACTGATCCACGGCTGGGCCCTGCAGGGCGGTGTGTTCGCGCCGCTGGTCCAGCGCCTGGCGCAGCAGTTCACCCTGCACCTGGTCGATCTTCCCGGACACGGCCACAGCCGCGGGGACACCACGCCGTTGCGCCTGCCCTTCGTGGTCAACGCGATCGCCGCCGCCACGCCACCGGCGGCGTGGTGCGGGTGGTCGCTGGGCGGGCTGTTCGCACTGCATGCCGCGGCGACCCTGCCGAAAGTGCGGGGACTGGCGATGATCGCTGCCACGCCCCGCTTCGTGCGCGGCGACGACTGGCCGCATGCGGTGGAGCCGGCCGTGTTCGAGCAGTTCGGCCGTGAGCTGGCCGGCGATTTCGGTGGCACGCTGGAACGATTCCTGGCCCTGGATGTAATGGGTTCGGCGCACGCCCGCGAGGAACTGCGCACCCTGCGCCAGCGCCTGGTGGAACGCGGTGCACCGACCGCACGCGCCCTGCGGGAGGGTCTGCAGCTGCTGGAAAGCACCGACCTGCGCGGCGCCCTGCCGGCACTGGGCAAGCCCAGCCTGTGGATCGCCGGTCAACGCGACAGGCTGGTGCCACCGGCCGCCATACAGGCTGCAGCGGCGCTCGCGCCCGGCGGACAGGCGCTGACCATCGCTCACGGCGGCCACGCCCCCTTCCTCGGCCACGCCGACGAAGTGGCCGCCGTCCTGCAACGCTTCGTTGCCGGCCTGACACCGGCGGATGACGGACAATGACGTTCCTTCGAACTGCGCAGGGCTGACGCATGGATCTGGGTATCAAGGGCCGCTGGGCCCTGGTCTGCGGTGCAAGCAAGGGGCTGGGCCTGGGATGCGCGCGCGCACTGGTGCGCGAAGGCGTGAACGTGGTGATCGTTGCGCGCGGCGAGGCAGCCCTGCAGGCCGCCGCCGAGCATCTTCGCGCACTGCCCGGCGCCGGTGAGGTGCGCACTGTCGCTGCCGACGTCAGCACCGAAGCCGGACGTGCCGCTGCGTTGGCCGCCTGCCCGCAGGTGGACATCCTGGTCAACAACGCGGGCGGGCCGCCGCCGGGCGATTTTCGCAGCTTCGAGCGTGACGACTGGATCGCTGCACTGGACGCCAACATGCTGGCGCCGATCGCGTTGATCCGCGCTACCGTGGACGCGATGATCGAACGCGGCTTCGGCCGTATCGTCAACATCACCTCGTCGGCGGTGAAGGCACCGATCGACATCCTGGCGTTGTCCAACGGCGCGCGCAGTGGCTTGACCGGCTTCGTCGCCGGTCTGTCGCGGCGCACGGTCGCCCACAACGTCACCCTCAACAATCTGCTGCCTGGCCAGTTCGACACTGATCGCCTGCGCGCCAACTTCGCCCACAGCGCGGGCAAGGATGGCGATGCCGGAGAGATCGCCGAGCGCCGCCGCCAGCAGATCCCCGCCGGCCGCTTCGGCACCGCCGACGAGTTCGGCGCGTCCTGCGCTTTCCTGTGCAGCGCACAGGCCGGCTACATCACCGGGCAGAACCTGCTGATCGATGGCGGCGCCTACCCCGGTACGTTCTGAGAGATCCTGCAATGCCGTCCCACTTCGATCCCCGCCATGTGCGCCGTGCGTTCTCCCGCGCCGCCAGCAGCTACGACGCCGCCGCTGCCCTGCAGCGCGAAGTGCAGTCACGGCTGGTGGAATCGCTGGACTACCTGGAGGCACGCAGGCCCGAGGTGGTGCTGGACATCGGTGCCGGTACCGGCCATGCCAGCGCACTGATGAAGAAGCGCTGGCCGAAGGCACAGGTGATCGCGCTGGATATCGCCCTGCCGATGCTCGATCAGGCCAGGCGCCAGGCCGGGTGGTGGAAGCCCTTCCAGCGCCTGTGCGCCGATGCGGCGGCGTTGCCGCTGGCCGACAACAGTGTGGATGTGATCTTCAGCAATCTCTGCCTGCAATGGGTGGACGACCTGCCTGCGGTGTTCGCCGGCTTCCGCCGCGTGCTCAAGCCCGGCGGCCTGCTGCTGTGCTCGACCTTCGGACCGGAAACCCTGATCGAGCTCAACGAAGCGTTCGCTGCTGCCGATGATCGCCCGCACGTCAGCCGTTTCGCGCAGATCGCACAGTTCGGCGACGCGCTGATGATGGCCGGCTTCCGCGACCCCGTGCTGGACCGCGACCTGTTCACCCTGACCTACGAGGATCTGCCCGCCTTGATGCGCGAACTGCGGGCGATGGGCGCGACCAATGCACGGGTGGACCGTCGGCATACGCTGACCGGCCGCGGGCGCTTCGCCGCTGCGGCGGCCGCCTACGAGCCGATGCGCCTTGCCGATGGCACGCTGCCCAGCAGTTGGGAAGTGATCTATGCCCATGCCTGGGCACCGGACCCGGGCGCGCCGATCCGCGAGGGCGGCCACGACGTGGCCTCGGTACCGGTGTCGGCCATTCCGATCCGTCGCAAGCAGACCTGATCGATCACGGGTGATGCGCCGACCAAGGTCGGCGACTACCGACTCATGCACGGAATCCGTTCTGGTAGGTGCCGACCTTGGTCGGCACAATGCCTGCGGCATCGCGATCTGGCAGGTTGTGCCGACCAAGGTCGGCACCCACCCAAAGCAGGCGGCAGCCGCTCAGGTATTGGCCGGCGAACTCAGCGGTGGCCGCACCAGATCGCGATGGAAGAAATAGATTTCCTGCAGCAGGAAACGCCAGCTGGTGTGGAAGCTGCGGAAGCGGGTGCTCGGCGTCGATGACGCCAGCGCATCGATGCCCAGCGCCCGGCTCAGGCGCAGCGCGCGTGCCATGTGCAGCGGATCGCTGACGATGATCACCCGGTGCAGGTTGCGCTGGTCCATCAGCCGCTTGGCCTCGATCAGATTCTGCACGGTGTTGCGCGAGGCGGTTTCAATCAGGATCGCATCGTCCGGAACGCCGTGCTTGAGCGCATAGCGCCGCGCCACCTGCGATTCGGAGAAGCGGGCGCCGCTGCCGCCATACCCCCCGGTGAAGATCAGCAGCGGCGCATACCGGGCCTCGTACAGGTCCAGGCCATGACGGATGCGCTCCTCGAAGACCGGCGACGGCTTGGCGTCATAGGCGGCGGCACCGAGCACGATGATCGCATCGGCCTGGGCGGCCTGATCACGCTCTCCCACCCAGACGATCCATGCGGTCACGCCCAGCAGCCAGATCACCAGCAGCACGAACAGCCGCCACGCCCAACCGAACAGGCCGGTACGCTCGCGGTGCCGGCCGCGGCTCAAGGCATGCCCCAGCGCAGGGCGGGAAGATCGACGTTGCCACCGGACAGCACCAGGCCCACCCGCTGCCCGGCAAACCGTTCCGGCCGGGACAGCACCGCCGCCAGCACCGTCGCCGAAGACGGTTCAACCACCTGCTTGAGCACCTCCCACAGCAGGCGCATCGCAGCCAGGGTGGCGGCGTCGTCGACCACGATGACCTCCGCACCGGCAGCACGCAGCAGCGCGAAGTTGGGCGCACCGATCAGGGTGCGCAGGCCATCGCAGACGGTATCGGGGGTGAACGCGCCCTGCCGCTCGCCGGCGGCCAGCGAGCGGGCGGTATCGTCGGCACCAGCCGGTTCGGCCAGCACCAGCCGGGTCTGCGGGCCGGCCAGCTGCAGCGCCAGCGCAGTACCGCTGGCCAGGCCACCACCGCCCACTGGCACCACCAGCACGTCGAACGGCCCGTCGCTGTGCAGCAGTTCCAGCGCAGCGGTGCCCTGCCCTGCCATCACCGCCGGATCGGCATACGGGTGCACCAGGGTTGCACCGGTGTCGGCCTGCACCCTGGCGCAGGTGGCCTCACGCTCGGCAATGGTCGGCGCGCAACGCCAGAGCGTGGCTCCATGGCGCGCGATGTTGGCCAGCTTGGCGGCGACAGCGCCCTCGGGCACCACCACATGGCAGGGAATGCCCCGCGTCCGTGCCGCCAGCGCCAGGGCCGCGCCATGATTTCCCGATGAATGGGTGACCACACCTCGTGCGGCGCGCTCGTCCGACAGCGACCAGACGGCGTTGCAGGCGCCCCGGAACTTGAACGCGCCGCCCCGCTGCAGGTGCTCGGCCTTGAAGGCCAGGCGTGCGCCGGCAAGCGTGTCGAGGGTGCGCGAGCGCAGCACCGGCGTCACACTTGCGTGCGGCGCGATCCTCGCGGCGGCAGCCAGGACATCTTCGGCACGGGGCAACAGTGAATCGCTCATGACGCAAGATTAACGTATGCCCTCGTGCTGGCGACCCCGGCACAGGTCATGCCAGCATGCAGGCCTTCGCCGCCATTCATCCTGGGTGGTGGAATTAAGGGCCGATTCAATGCCCACGCCCGAAGCTGACTGCACACCCGTTCTGGGGGGACCCACATGAAAACGCGCCTGATGCTTGCCGGTGGCCTGTTGCTGGCCCTGACCGGCTGCACCACCTACGACTATGTCGGCGGTGGCCGCAGCGGCAGCTACTACCACGGTGCGCCGTCGGTGGAGTACCGCTACCCCGCCGGCTATCCCTACAACTACGGCCCGTACTACGGAGGCTATGGCGGCTATTACGGCGGCTATGGCTACCCGTACTACTCGCGTCCGATCTATCGTCCACCGCACAATCACCGCCCGCCACCGCGCCCGCCGGGCAATGGCGAGAACCGTCCGCCGCGTCCGCCGCGCGAGAACAATGGCGGCTCACCGTGGCGGAACATGGACTCGATGCGACGCCCGCCGCAGCCGAGCGTGCAGCGCCCGGCACCGCCGGCCCGCCCGGCGCCGGCACCGAGTGCGCCCAGGATGAACGGTTCCCCCTGGCGCAACATGGATCGTGCGACGCAGCGCACACTTGAGCGCTGAACCGTCTTGCATTTCACACGGTCCAAGCGGCAATCTAAAGCGGTTGTGACGGCCCGCGTCACAAAGTGACAAGAAGCGGTATGGGCCGTCGCGGAAAGCTCTACGTCGATATCCGACAGGAACATCTGGATCCCCCCTGTTCCGGCCCTGTCGGATGTCGGCACCTCTGAAGGCAGACGGCCCCGCAATGCGGGGCCGTCTGTTTTTGCGGAAGCCTTCCGCGAAGAAAAACAGGGCCGGACAGTCCCCCGACTGCCGGCCCTCTGCTCCCCCATCGTGCGCCTGTACCGGCCCCTGTTCCAATTCCGGTCACGGGCGCCTTCGGCGCCAGCCACGATGGGTGCTATTGGGTTATCTGCAAAAATCCTGCCAACTTTAGGGTCAATTTCGTCCGGCCCTGGCTTCTCCGGGCGTCGCCCTGCCGAATGGCGCTAAAATCGCCACCCCGGCACCGCCTCCGGCCGCGCCCGCCCCCATCGACTCCGCCCCCATGACCCACTCCTTCCATCGTTACGACGTCATCGTCATCGGCGGTGGCCACGCCGGCACCGAGGCCGCGCTGGCCGCGGCCCGCACCGGCGTGCGCACCCTCCTGCTGACCCACAACATCGAAACGGTGGGCGCGATGAGCTGCAATCCGGCCATCGGCGGCATCGGCAAGGGCCATCTGGTCAAGGAGATCGACGCGCTTGGCGGGGCGATGGCGCATGCCGCCGACCGCGCCGGCATCCAGTGGCGCACGCTCAATGCCTCCAAGGGTCCGGCGGTGCGCGCCACCCGCTGCCAGGCCGACCGCAACCTGTACCGCATGGCGATCCGCGCCCTCGTCGAGGGCCAGGCCAACCTGACCGTGTTCCAGGCGGCCGTCGATGATCTGGTCATCGAGGGCGACGCCGTGCGCGGCGTCATCACCCAGACCGGCCTGCGCTTCGATGCGGAGGCGGTGGTGCTGACCGCCGGCACCTTCCTGGCCGGCAAGATCCACGTCGGTCCGACCCAGTACGCCGCCGGCCGCATGGGCGATCCGCCGGCCACCACGCTGGCCGCACGCCTGCGCGAGCGCCCGTTCCAGGTCGACCGCCTGAAGACCGGCACGCCACCGCGCATCGACGGCCGCTCGCTGGATTACGGCGTGATGGACGAGCAGCCCGGTGACACGCCGCGGCCGGTGATGTCCTTCCTCGGCTCGGTGGACGAACATCCGCAGCAGGTCAGCTGCTGGATCACCCATACCACCGAGCAGACCCACCAGATCATCCGTGACGCCCTGCACCGCTCGCCGCTGTACAGCGGCCAGATCGAAGGCATCGGCCCGCGTTACTGCCCCTCCATCGAGGACAAGGTGGTGCGCTTCGCCGAAAAGGCCAGCCACCAGATCTTCGTCGAGCCTGAGGGGCTGGGCATCGTCGAGATCTATCCCAACGGCATCTCCACCTCGCTGCCGTTCGACGTGCAGCTGGAGATGGTGCGCAGCATCCGGGGCTTCCAGAAAGCGCACATCACCCGCCCCGGCTACGCCATCGAGTACGACTTCTTCGATCCGCGCGGACTGAGGGCTTCGCTGGAAACCAAGCTGGTCAACGGCCTGTTCTTCGCTGGCCAGATCAACGGCACCACCGGTTATGAAGAGGCGGCCGCGCAGGGCCTGCTGGCCGGCCTCAATGCGGCCCGCCAGGTGCGCGGCCTGGATGGCTGGTGCCCGCGCCGCGACGAAGCGTATCTGGGCGTGCTGGTGGATGATCTGATCACCCACGGCACCAACGAGCCGTACCGCATGTTCACCAGCCGCGCCGAGTACCGGCTGCAGCTGCGCGAGGACAACGCCGACCAGCGCCTGACTCCGGTTGGCCGCGACATGGGGCTGGTCGATGATCGGCGCTGGATGGCGTTCGAGGCCAAGCAGGCTGCCGTAGCCGCCGAACGTGCGCGGCTGGGGGCGCTGTGGGCGACCCCGGCCAATGCCCTGGGCCGCGAAGTGCAGGACACGCTGGGGGTGACTGTCAGCCGCGAAACCAATGTGCTCGACCTGATCAAGCGCCCCGAGCTGGATTATGCGCAGCTGATGCAGGTGCCCTCGCTCGGCCCGGCAGTGGCCGATGGCAAGGTGGCCGAGCAGGTCGAGATCGGCGTGAAATACGCCGGCTACCTGGACCGCCAGCGCGACGAGATCGCGCGCCAGCAGCGGCACGAAGCCACACCGATCGCTGAAGGCTTCGACTACGCCAGCGTGCGTGGCCTGTCGGCCGAAGTGCTGCAGAAGCTGGAACGTGTGCGTCCGCAGACCATTGGCCAGGCGCAGCGCATCCCCGGCATGACGCCGGCCGCGATCTCGCTGCTGCTGGTGCACCTGGAGCGTGCACGGCGCGGACGCGTGGCGTAACGCAGCATCGACGGTGGCGCTGGGCCATGCCCGGCGAGCGCAGCGGCCCGCGTATCATCGTCGCGATCGCCCTGATTTCCGGAGACACCGATGACCCCGCTGCGCCCTTTCCGCGACAAGATGCCGGTGCTCGGCGCACGCGTATACGTCGACCCGGCGTGTACCCTCATTGGTGACGTGGAGCTTGCCGACGATGTTTCGATCTGGCCGGGTACCGTCATCCGTGGCGACGTCAATTTCGTCCGCATCGGCGCCCGCACCAACGTGCAGGACGGCACCATCATCCACGTCAGCCATCACAGCCCGTACAACAAGGCCGGCCATCCGACCCTGATCGGCGAAGGCGTGACAGTCGGCCACGGCTGCATCATCCATGCCTGCAGCATCGGCGATTACAGCCTGATCGGAATGGGCGCCTGCATCCTCGATGGCGCGCGCGTGGAGCGCCACGGCTTCGTCGGTGCTGGTGCAGTGGTGGGCCCGGGCAAGGTGGTCGGCGAAGGCGAACTCTGGCTGGGCAATCCCGCCCGGCCGGCGCGCATGCTGAGCGACAGGGAGGTCGAGTCGCTGCATTACTCGGCCGACCACTACGTCCGGCTGAAGGACGAATACCTGGGCTGAGGCCCTCGACTGACGGCGCGCTCTGCTAAAGTCTGGGCCCGACCAGGAACTGTCGAGACCCCCATGCCTGTGGTTGCCAGCCGGAGAGGACTCCAGCGCCCACAACGAAGGCCGTTGCTCTGATGGCCGCACCGATGCTCGACACCTACCGCGAGGTGGTGACGCCGGAAGGCGTGCCGCTGCAGCTGCCGGCCGCCGGTCCGGTGCCACGTGCGCTGGCCTGGCTGGTCGATCTGGCCATTCGTTTCGCGATTCTTGCCGCGCTGTCGATCCCGCTGGCACTGTTGAAGGAATTCGGCACCGGCCTCTACCTGGCCCTGATGTTCCTGGTGTACTGGGCGTATCCGATCGTCTGCGAGGCGCTGTGGGGCCGCACCCCGGGCAAGCGCGCGCTGGGCCTGCGCGTGCTGGCCCGTGATGGCGCGCCGGTGGGCTGGATGGCGGCGATCACCCGCAACCTGCTGCGGACCGTCGACATGCTGCCGTTCGCCTACGCGCTGGGCCTGCTCAGCAGCCTGTTCGACGCGCATGGCCGCCGCCTGGGCGATCTGGTCGCCGGCACCGTGGTGGTGCACGCGCCGGCGCTGTACCTGCCGCCGCCGGCCACCATCGACAGCGTGCTGGCGCCACCGCAGCCGCTGCGGCCGGAGGAACAGGCGGCGCTGCTGGCCTTCGCCGAGCGTGCCCCGCGGCTGGCACCGCTCCGCCAGCAGGAACTGGCCGCCATCGCCGAACCATTGACCGGCACCCATGGCCAGGTCGGCGTGCTGCGCCTGTATGCGATGGCAAACTGGTTGCTGGGACGGCGATGAAGCAGGAACAGTTCGTCGCCCGCCATCAGCAGGAATGGCTGGACCTGGAGCAGTGGCTGCTGCTGCGTGCCGGCGCCTCCCGCCGTCGCCGCCGCCAGCCCGCGGCCACCACGCTGGACGACACTGCGTTTCCACAGCGTTACCGGCGGCTGTGCCAGCAGCTGGCACTGGCCCGTGAGCGGGGCTACAGCCCGCAGTTGGTGCAGCGCCTGCAACAGCTGATGCAGCAGGGCCACAGCGTGCTGTACCGGACGCCTCCCACGCGCTGGCGGCGCGCGCTTGAATTCCTGGTGGCCGATTTCCCGCTGCTGGTGCGCAGCCAGGCACGCAGCATGTGGGCCGCCCTGGCGATGTTCGCGCTGCCGGCGGTGGGCTGCTTCGTGCTGGTGCAGCTGTACCCGGACCTGATCCACCAGGTGATGGACAACCGCCAGATCGCCGAAATGGAACGCATGTACGACCCGGCTGCCGAACGCCTGGGCCGCGACAGCGGTACCGACTGGATGATGTTCGGCCACTACATCATGAACAACATCAGCATCGCCCTGCGCACTTTCGCCAGCGGCCTGCTGGCCGGGCTGGGCACGCTGCTGGTGCTGTTGTTCAACGGCGTCATCATCGGCGCGGTGGCCGGCCACCTGCAGCACATCGGCCATGGTGATCCCTTCTGGCGCTTCGTGGTCGGCCACGGTGCATTCGAGCTCACCGCCATCGTCATCGCAGGCGGCGCCGGTCTTCAGCTGGGCATGAAGCTGCTGGCGCCCGGACGCCGCAGCCGCCTGGACGCACTGGTCGAAGGTGGCCGCATCGGTGCCCGGCTGTGCCTGGGCGTGGCCTTCATGTTGCTGGTCGCGGCGTTCGTGGAGGCGTTCTGGTCGTCCATTGCCGAAGTGCCGGCGTGGGGCAAGTTCAGTGTGGCCGGGGTGCTGTGGGCCGGCGTGCTGCTGTGGTTGTGGCGTGGCGGACGCGGAGGCGGCGATGCGCATTGATCGCCTGGACGTCGTGCTGCGCGCACGCAGCGGCTGGGAAGCGATGGAGCTGGGCAGCGCGCTGACCCGCCGGCATGCGCGTGCGGTGTGGGGCAGCTGGCTGCTGGCCAGCGCACCACTGTTCGTGATCGCCAACGCACTGGGCTGGTGGCTGGACGCATTTGGCCTGGCCTGGCTGCTGATGTGGTGGTGCAAGCCCGTGTTCGAACGCGCGCCGCTGTATGTGCTGTCACGCGGTGTGTTCGGCGAGCCGGTCACCGCCCTGGCCGCCCTGCGGGCACAGCGGCAGTGGGGCAACCGTGGTTTCTGGGGCTACCTGGGCTGGCGTCGCTTCAGCGTGCTGCGCAGCCTGTGCCTGCCGGTCAACCTGCTGGAGGGCAACACCGCCGAACAGCGTGGCCCGCGCCGGCGCGCGGTCACAGCCGGCGCGGCGGGTCCGGCGCTGGTGCTGACCGTAGCCTGCATGGTGTTCGAGGGCGTACTGGTCGCAGGCGCGATCGGCGCGGTGTTCATGTTCATCCCGTTCGAGCTGCTCTCCGATTCCTGGCGCGCGGCCTGGGACATGATCGGCAGGGACACGCCCGCCTGGGCGAAGCTGGGATTCAATCTGGCCTGCTGGCTGGCCTCCGTGCTGATCGGACCGTTCTACGTCGGTGCCGGGTTCGGCCTGTACTTGAATCGACGTACACAGATGGAAGCCTGGGACGTGGAGATCGCCCTGCGCCGGCTGCGCGAACGCCTGCTGCCGGTTGCCTCGTCGCTGGCGCTGCTGCTGTGCCTGGCACTGCCGCTCACCTCCATGCCGGTGCACGCGCAGGAGGGTGACGCATCGAGCAACCGCAAGAGCGACGCGCGCCGGGCACCGCAGATCAACCCCGGCGATACACCCGCCATGATCTTCGGCGACACCCCGGTGGATACCGCGGGCTTCCGCCAGG
The DNA here is from genome assembly GCF_029835135.1 of Stenotrophomonas sp. GD04145. Classification (NCBI taxonomy): domain Bacteria; kingdom Pseudomonadati; phylum Pseudomonadota; class Gammaproteobacteria; order Lysobacterales; family Lysobacteraceae; genus Stenotrophomonas; species Stenotrophomonas sp. GD04145. Next base: position 153,115 of record NZ_JAODZG010000006.1, read on the forward strand.
CCGTGAGCCGCGCCTACGAGGATCCATTGCAGCGCCCGACCCGCCAGGTCACGCAGTGGAAAGCGATCGAAGAGGCGGAAGAGAAAAAGGACGCACGCAAGGAACTGGAACGCGACGGCAGCAGCCAGAGCCAACGCACGTCGCGCAGCAGCAGCATCGCCTGGCTGGCGCGATTGGCCGAATGGGGCCTGTGGGGCCTGCTCGGTGCCCTCCTTCTGGTGCTGGTGCTGACTGCACGGTTGTGGCTGCCGTGGCTGCGCGGCTCGGGCCGCCGCCGGGCCGCAGCGGCGCCGCACGTGGTCGAGGAACAGGTCGAGCTGCCGGTGGTGCTGCCGCCGGACGTGGCGACCCAGGCTGGTCTGCTGTGGGACCAGGGCCGGCCGCGCCAGGCGCTGGCCCTGTTGTACCGGGCCAGCGTGCGCACGGTCAGCGAGCGTGCCGGCACCGCACTGCCTCCGGGCGCCACCGAATCGCAGTGCCTGCGTGCCTCGCGACGCATGCCCGACAGCGTCGACCGTGAACTGTTCGCGCGCATCGTGCGGATGTGGCAATACGCCGCCTACGGTGGTCACCTGCCCAGCCGCGGCGATTTCGATGCGCTGGCCACGACCCTGCGCCAGCAGTACGGGTGGCAGGCATGAACCCGCGCCTGTTCTGGTCACTGTTGCTGGGGACGCTGCTGCTGCTCGGCGTGCCACTGGCGATCCTGTTCATGCGTACCCATGAGCGGGTCACCGAAACGGTCACGCTGCCGCCGCAGGGCGAGGCCCGTTACAACCCGCTGTACGTGCTCGGGCAGGCGCTGCGCGCCGATGGCATCGAGGTGCATGCGCGGCCGCGGCTGGACCTGCAGCAGATGGCGCTGGGGCCGCAGGACACGGTGGTGCTGCTGCAGGACAGCAGCGAGCTGCCGGCGCCGGCCGCCAGGGCGCTGTTGGCGTGGGTCGACGGCGGTGGCCATCTGCTGCTGCGCACGCCGCCGCCGGCCGAGGACGATGCCGGCAGCACGCAGGGGCCGCTGCTGGATGCACTCGGCGTGGACAGCCTTTACCAGCGCAGCGACTGCCAGCCCTTCCATGTCCAGGACGATCCCGGCCACGTGGAATTCTGCCAGGGCCGGCGCTTCACGCTTGGCTTCGCCGCTGAGGCGCGGACCGAACGCCGGTGGGGCAGCGGGCACGACCTGGTGTTCGCGCGCCTGCGTCACGGCCAGGGCCGGGTGAGCGTGCTGGCGGACATGGATTTCATGCGCAGCGAAGTGGAGTCGCAGGCCGCGCGGATGGCCGCAGCCAAGGGCCAGGCCAGCGACGGCCTGCACGACCGTTCCCACCGCGATCTGACCCGCTACCTGCTCGATCCCAATTACGGCAAGGGCGCCATGTGGCTGGTCTATGCCAGTCGTCCGCCGTCACTGTGGGTGCGCCTGTTCTACCAGGGCTGGCCGCTGTGGGTACCGCTGCTGATGGCACTGCTGGCCTGGCTGTGGGCGCGCTCGCAGCGGTTCGGCAGCCTGTTGCCATCGCCCGTGATCGAGCGCCGCTCGCTGCTGGAACATGTGCGCGCCAGCGGCGAACTGCTGCTGCGCTTCGGCCAGGGCGTGCGCCTGTACCAGGCCGTGCATGCCCTGTTCCTGCATCGCCTGCGCCTGCGCGCGCCACTCGCTGCTGCGCTGGAAGGCGCGCCACGCGAACAGGCCATCGCCGAACTGCTGCAGTGGCCGCGCAGCCGCGTTGCCAGTGCCCTGACCCCCCCTCCGCCGCACGATTCCTCCGCCCTGCGCGAGCGCATCCGCTTGCTGCTCCAGATGAGATCCCTGCTATGACCGAAGTCCCCGAACATCCGGCGGCCGCCAATGCCCGCCTGATCGAACGCGTCGACGCCATCCGCCAGGCCGTCGGCCACGCCTTCATCGGCCAGGCTGACGTGCTTGACCAGATCCTGGTTGCCCTTCTGGCTGGCGGCCATGTCCTGATCGAAGGCGTGCCCGGACTGGGCAAGACACTGCTGGTGCGCGCACTGGCGCAGGCACTGGAACTGGACTATGGCCGCGTGCAGTTCACGCCGGACCTGATGCCCAGCGATGTCAGCGGCCACGCCGTCTACGATCCGAAGAGCGAAAGCTTCAAGATCCGTCGCGGGCCGGTGTTCACCAACCTGCTGCTGGCCGACGAGATCAACCGTGCACCGGCCAAGACCCAGTCCGCACTGCTGGAAGTGATGCAGGAGGGCCAGGTGACCATCGAAGGCAAGGCGTTCACCCTGGCGCCGCCGTTCATGGCCCTGGCCACGCAGAACCCACTGGAACAGGAAGGCACCTACCCGCTGCCGGAAGCGCAGCTGGATCGCTTCCTGTTGAAGGTGCTGATCGACTATCCGCAGCTGGAGGACGAGAAACGCATGGTCACGGCCATCACCCGTGGCCGCGCCGCCAGCGATTTCGACCTGAGCCGGGTGCCGCGCGTACTGGGCGCCGGAGAACTGCTGCAGCTGCAGCAGGCCACGGCCGCGATCACCGTCGATGACGAAGTGATCGACTACGCCGTGCGCATCGTCGCCGCCACCCGGCAATGGCCCGGCATCGCCGTGGGCGCTGGACCGCGTGGCAGCATCGCGCTGGTGCGTGCTGCGCGCGCGCAGGCCGTGCTGGCAGGTCGTGACTTCGTCACCCCCGATGACGTGCGCGACATCGCGCGTCCGGCGCTGCGCCACCGCATCGCGCTGGCACCGGAACTGCAGATCGAAGGCCAGGACGCAGACGATGTGCTGGGTGCGCTGCTGGCCAAGGTGGAAGCACCGCGCCGATGAGGCCTGCGCCGCTGCTGCTGGTCCTGCTGCTGGCCTGGGCTGCGCTGGGAGGCGTGGTGCTGGCCGGCGCATTGCCGCGCTGGAGCTGGGCACTGGTTGCCACGGTGATCGGTACGCTGGCGTTGCTGGACCTGTGGCGGCAGGCCCGGCGACCGTCGCCACAGGTGCAGCGCGAGCTGCCCGAAGCGCTGGCCCTGGGCGTGCGCCGCGAGGTGGGCCTGCGCCTGCAGACCACAGAGCCGATGCGGGTGCAGGTATTCGATCTGGTGCCGGGTGGCTGGCCACTGGAGTCGCTGCCCCAGCGCGTGCAGCTGCGTCCCGGGCATGCCTGCGCGCTGCACTACGCCCTGCAGCCGCAGCAGCGCGGACGCTTCCGCTTCGAGGGCGTGCAGCTGCGCATCCGCTCGCCATGGCGCCTGTGGTGGCAGCAGCGCACCCTGCCCCCTCTGCTGGACGTCCGCGTCTATCCGAACTTCGTGCCGCTGACCCGCTTCGCGCTGTTCAGCGCCGATCAGGCCTCACGCCTGGTGGGCGCCCACGTGAAGCGCCGGCGTGGTGAAGGCACTGACTTCCACCAGATGCGCGAGTACCGCGTCGGCGACAGCCTGCGCCAGCTCGACTGGAAGGCCACCGCCCGCGCACGCAAGCTGATCTCCCGCGAGTACCAGGACGAGAAGAACCAGCAGTTGCTGCTGATGCTCGACAGTGGCCGCCGCATGCTGGCCAGCGAAGGCGGACTCTCGCACTTCGACCACGCCTTGAACGCCTCGCTGGTGGTCGCCTATCTGGCGTTGCGGCAGGGCGATGCGGCTGGCCTGTTCGCCGTCGGCGGCGAGCGTCGGTGGGTGCAGCCACAGCGCGGCATGGGCACCGTCGAGCATCTGCTGCGGGCCAGCTACGACCTGCAGCCGCAGCCGGTAGCCACCGATTACCTGGCCGCCGCCACCGAAGTATCCCTGCGCCAGCGACGCCGTGCGCTGGTGATGCTGGTCAGCAACGTGCGCGACGAAGACATCGAGGACCTCCTGGCCGCGGTGCGCCTGCTGCAGCGCCGCCACCTGGTGTGCGTGGCCAGCCTACGCGAGCACGAGCTGGACGGCGCGCTCGAAGGCGAGGTGCATACGCTGGAGGACGCCGCGCAGGCCGGCGCCGCGGCGCTGTACCTGCAGCAGCGCGCGAAGGCGCACGAGGCACTGCGCAGCGAGAAGGTGATGGTTCTGGACGTGACCGCCGATGCCCTGCCGGCCGCGCTGGTGGAACGCTACTTGGCCGTGAAGCGCGAAGGCCTGCTCTGACCGGTAGCGCCGGGCCATGCCCGGCGGATCACCGCACACGCCGGGCATGGCCCGGCGCTACCGTCCACTACGTGTGCGGGTGCGCACCGTGCTCAGACGTAGATCCGCGTCGGCGCCTCGTCAACGATTGCGTGCGGTACGAAGCGCGCGCTGTCGCGGGTGATCGCGCTGTCGTCCTCGCGGATGCCGATGCCGCAGGCGTGGTCACCGACCACCCAGCTGCCGATCAGCGGATAACCGCCTTCGAAGCGGGTCAGCGGATGCGCGCGCTGGATGATCGCCGGTCCATCGTAGGGGCCGTCGCTACGCTGGGTGCTGCCATCGGCCAGGTGCATTTCGATGTTGGCGCCTTCGCGCGAGAACAGCGGCTTGCGCACCCATCCGGTGGCCAGCGCGCTGCCGTCGTCGAAGTGCGCCTCCAGCAGGTTCGGGTGGCCGACATTGCGCTGCCACAGCAATGGCAGGATGCCCTTGTTGCTCAGCACCGCCTTCCATGCCGGTTCCAGCAGCTGCACGCCCGAGCCGGGCAGCGCGCGGCCAAACTCCTCGGCCATCAGGTCTTCCAGCGGATACAGCTTGAACAGCGTGCCGATCACCGAATCGTCCAGCGCGGTGAAGCGGCCATCCGCGGACAGGCCGATGTCTTCGATGGCGATGCCCTGCCCGTGCAGGCCTGCCTGCGAAGCACAGTCGCGCAGGTATTCCACCGTGCCGCGGTCCTCTTCCGAACTGCCCACGGCGCTGAAGTACAGCGGTGGCGGCAGGCGGCCGGCGAGCTCGCCGAAACGTTCGACCAGTGCCTCATGGATGGCGTTGAACTGGTCGGCATGCTGCGGCAGGCGGCCGGCGTTGCGCTGGTCCTCCAGCCACTGCCACTGGAAGAAACTGGCCTCGAACAGCGAGGTCGGCGTGTCGTAGTTCAGCTCGTACAGCTTGGCCGGACCGGTACCGTCATAGGCCAGATCGAGCCGGCCGTACAGATGCGGCTGGCGCTGGCGCCAGCTGTCGGCGATCCAGTCGCGGTAATGCGCGGGAATCGCCAGCTGGTCCATCAGCCGCTCGCTGGCCACCACGTCGCCCACAAGGTCGAGCGCCATCTGGTGCAGCTCGGCGCTGGGATCTTCGATGTCCTGTTCGATCTGGCGCAGGGTGAAGGCGTAATACGCGCTTTCATCCCAGTACGGCTGGCCGTCGATGGTGTGGAAGCGGAAACCGGCTTCCTCCGCGCGCGCCCGCCAGTGGGCGCGCTCGGCGATACGGATACGCTGCATGGGTCGATCAGCCGCCGTAGCTGCCGCTGGTGCTGCGACGCGCGCTGGTGTTGCCGAAGCCACCCCGGCTGGCGGTAACGGCACGGTTCGGCTCGCTGGTGACCGGTGCCAGGCCAGCCTTGCCGGCGCCGATGCCGCTGGCGGTGTTCAGGCCCCCCGTACCGCCCGGGGCCGAACGCGCCCAACCCGCATTCTTGTCCTGGTAGGCCGGTGCCGACGCCGGCGCCTGCGGGGCCAGGCCACCGCGGTTGCTCAGCATCTGGGACATGAAGAAGCCCATCATCATCGGGCCGATGAACGAGGTACCTGCCGACGTGTGCTGCTGCACGCACTGCTCGGGCTTGTAGTCCTGCTCGCAGGCTTCCTTGGTGGCGTACTTCGGCGCAGCGTCGGCGGCCTGCTTCTGCGCCTCGGCGAACGCGTTGCGGCACGACGACGGATCACCGGTGGCCTCGGTGCAGGCCTCGACCGAAGTGAACAGGCCTTCCTGCACCTTCACCTCCGGCTCCTTCTGGCAGGCGGTGAACAGCAGCGGTGCGGCGCTCATCAGCAGCAGCGCGGTGGTGCGGGAACGTTTCATGGCCTCATGCCTCAAGCAGCGGATCAATACCCTAATGATGCCCGATCCGGGCCAACAACCGGAATCGGCAAAGTCCGAAAGATGAACGGCGTTTCATTTTCGTCAGGCCCGATCCGCCATCGCCGCATCGCCCGGCGGCGCCGCGCAGACGAGCGGTGGTTGCAGCAGCAACCGAAAAAATTGGCGATGATCGTCCGACACCCCATGTCGTACGGCCCGCCCGTTCCGCCAGCCATGCCCGAATACCGCTCCCGCACCTCCACCGCCGGCCGCAACATGGCCGGCGCCCGCGCCCTGTGGCGTGCCACCGGCATGAAGGACGGCGATTTCCACAAGCCGATCATCGCCATCGCCAACTCGTTCACCCAGTTCGTACCGGGCCACGTGCACCTGAAGGACCTCGGCCAGCTGGTCGCGCGCGAGATCGAGAAGGTCGGCGGCGTCGCCAAGGAGTTCAACACGATCGCCGTGGACGACGGTATCGCGATGGGCCACGACGGCATGCTGTATTCACTGCCCAGCCGCGAGATCATCGCCGACGCGGTCGAATACATGGTCAACGCGCACTGCGCCGATGCGCTGGTGTGCATTTCCAACTGCGACAAGATCACCCCTGGCATGCTGATGGCCGCACTGCGCCTGAACATCCCGGTGGTGTTCGTGTCCGGCGGGCCGATGGAAGCGGGCAAGACCCGGCTGTCCGAGCACAAGCTGGATCTGGTCGATGCGATGGTCATCGCCGCCGACGAGAGCGCCAGCGATGAAAAGGTGGCCGAGTTCGAGCGCAGCGCCTGCCCCACCTGCGGCTCCTGTTCGGGCATGTTCACCGCCAACTCGATGAACTGCCTGACCGAAGCGCTGGGCCTGTCGCTGCCGGGCAACGGCTCCACCCTGGCCACCCATGCCGACCGCGAACAGCTGTTCCTGCGCGCGGGCCGCCTGATCGTCGAACTGTGCCACCGCTGGTACGGCGGCGAGGAAGAAAGCGCGCTGCCGCGGGGCATCGCCACGCAGGCCGCGTTCGCCAATGCGATGACCCTGGACATCGCCATGGGCGGATCGACCAATACCATCCTGCACCTGCTGGCCGCCGCGCAGGAAGCCGAAGTGGACTTCGACCTGACCCACATCGATGCGCTGTCACGGCGCGTGCCGCAGCTGTGCAAGGTGGCGCCGAACACGCCCAGGTACCACATGGAAGACGTGCACCGCGCGGGTGGCGTGTACGGCATCCTGGGTGAACTGGCGCGCGGCGGCCTGTTGGATACCACCGTGCCGACCGTGCACAGCCGCACCCTGGCCGATGCTCTCGAGCGCTGGGATGTGGCGGTCAGCAGCGAATCAAGCGTGCACGACTTCTTCCGTGCCGGCCCGGCCGGCATCCCCACCCAGGTGGCTTTCAGCCAGGCCACGCGCTGGCCCACGCTGGACGTGGACCGCGCCGAAGGCTGCATCCGCAGCGTCGCGCATGCCTACTCGGCAGAAGGCGGACTGGCCGTGCTGCGCGGCAATCTGGCCGAAGACGGTTGCGTGGTGAAGACCGCAGGCGTGGATGAATCCATCCACGTGTTCGAAGGCAGCGCGCGCGTGTTCGAGAGCCAGGACGCGGCCGTGGCCGGCATCCTCGCCGACGAAGTGAAGGCGGGCGACGTGGTGGTCATCCGCTACGAAGGCCCGAAAGGCGGCCCCGGCATGCAGGAAATGCTCTACCCCACCAGCTACCTGAAATCGAAGGGACTGGGCAAGCAGTGCGCGCTGCTGACCGACGGGCGCTTCTCGGGCGGTACGTCCGGGTTGTCGATCGGGCATGCCTCGCCGGAAGCGGCGGCGGGCGGTGCGATCGGGCTGGTACGCGACGGCGACCGCATCCGCATTGATATTCCGGCGCGGCGGATTGATCTGCTGGTGGATGCGGCGACGTTGGATGCGCGCCGTGCCGAGCAGGATGCGTTGGGATGGAAGCCGCGTGAGGCGCGCCCGCGCAAGGTCACCAGCGCGTTGAAGGCCTACGCCCTGCTGGCCACCAGCGCCGACAAGGGCGCCGTACGCAACACCGCGCTGCTGGGCGATTAGGCGCCGCCGGACCGTACCCGGCGGCGTTCCGATCTTATCGGTCATGGCACCTGACACAGGCCGCGCTTTGCGCTCGCCGGGCATGGCCCGGCGCTACCTTCCGATCGTCAGCCGATCACGCGCTTGAACGGCGGCAGCGCGTCGATGATGCGCTTGCCGTAACGGCGGGTCAGCAGCCGCGAATCGAGGATGACCACGCGCCCGGTATCGGTGGAGGTGCGGATCAGGCGGCCGGCGAACTGGGTCAGCGTGCGCAGCGCGTGTGGAATGGCGATCAGGTTGAACGCGTTGAGTCCACGCGCCTCGAACCACTCGCTCAGGGTAGCGGTCTGCGGATCGGTCGGCACCGCGAACGGTACCTGGGTGATCACCACCGTGGTGCAGGCTTCACCGGGCAGGTCGAGGCCCTCGCCGAACGAGTTCAGCCCGAACAGCACCGAGCCCTCGCCCGCCGCCACGCGCCGCAGGTGTTCGTCGATCAGCCGGGTCTTGGACATCTCGCCCTGTACCAGCACCTGCTTGCGGCGCGCGGCAGGCATCAGTCCGGCCACCTTCTCCATCTTCCAGCGCGAGGTGAACAGCACCATCGAGCCCTTGGCCCAGTCCAGCTCCGTGTCGAGGTAGCGCGCCACCTCGCGGGGATGGCCTTCGCGGTCATCGGGCGTGACCGGGAACTTCGGCACGATCAGCTCGGCCTGGTTCGGCAGGTCGAACGGCGAGGACAGCGAAACCATCTCGGCTTCCTCGGGAATGCCATTGTCGATCGCAAGCGACTGGAAATCGCCACCGCCGGTCAGCGTCGCCGAGGTCATCACCACCGAATCCACCTCGTCCCACAGCAGCTTGCGCAGCACATGCGCTGCCGAGACCGGTGAGCCATGCAGGACCAGATCGCCGTCGCGGGTGGCGGTGACCCAGCGCGCCATCGGCGGCGCACCGTCCTTGTCCTCGCGGCGCCAGGCCTGCCAGAGGTTGTACTGCTGCTCGATCATCTCCAGCGCCATGCCGAGGTTGCGCTGCACGCGCTCACGCGCCGGGTCGTCCGGCTTGCCCTTGGCCACCTGCGCGGTGGCGGCATGCGCCCAGTTGTAGAGGCTGCGGGTATCGTCGGCCAGCGCTTCGATCGGCTCGCGCCACGCTTCCGGCAAGCGACCGTTGGCTGCGCGCCACATCGGTTCCTCGTCGGCCGGCGCTGGCATCCACACCGCTTCGACATGGTCGCGGAATGCGCGCAGCTGCTTGGCCACGTTGCTGGCGACGTCGATGGCTTCGTTCGGCAGCAGGTTGCCGAGGCGGTCCTTGTCGACCGCACGGTACGCGCCGGCAATCAGGATCTGCAGGCGGCCGGTGCGTTTGGCCATCTCGTCCAGCGCCAGGCTGGCCGCGCCCTGGTCGATGGCGACGTTGCCGATGTGATGGCCCTCGTCCAGCACCAGCAGCATCTCCGAGGGCGCGGCGATCAACGGCTGGCCATTGTCACTGTCGCCGATCGACAGCGCCGACAGCAGCAGCGCGTGATTGGTCACCACGATCTGCGCATCACGCACGGTGTTGCGCGAGCGCAGCACCGCGCACTGCGCCGAATACGCACAGCGCCGCCCGGCGCAGCCCGAGGCTGGCGTGGTGATGCGGCTGCGCAGGCCGGGGCTGATGGTCTCCGGTGCGTTGTCAATGTCGCCATCCCAACTGCCACTGGTGAAGGCGTCGGTCAGGCGCTTGGCGATATCCATTTCGATCGGCGCCAGCGGCCGGTCGAACAGGGGCGCGTCATCCTCGAACATGCCGCCCTGCGAGCCCTCGCCCTGGGCCTCGGCGGCATTGCGCGTGCACAGGTAGCGGGTGCGGCCCTTGGCCAGGGCCACGGTCGCTTCCAGTCCGGTGGCCTTGAGGAAGTTCGGGATGTCGCGCTCGACCAGCTGCGACTGCAGCGCCACGGTACCGGTACTGATCACCAGCTTCTTCTTGCTGGCCAGCGCGATCGGCACGCCGGCAGTCAGGTAGCCCAGGCTCTTGCCGACGCCGGTGGGCGCCTCGACCACGCCCACGCCACCGCTTTTCGACAACGCGCGCGACACCACGCCGATCATCTGGCTCTGCGAGCGGCGCGTGGAGAAGCCGGGAGTGTTGGCCTGCAGCGTCGTATAAGCCTTGCGGATCGCGTCCTTCAAGGGCTCATCGAGCGTGCGCGGAGCGGCGACGGTTTCGGTCACGCCGGGAACTACCGTGGCTGGATCAGGCCGGTCATTGTCGCATGGCCGGCGGCCGGGACCGAGGCGCGTGCGCTGAACAGGGTCAGCGGCGTCGGGCCTTGGCGGTCATGGGCTGGATGGCGGTACAGCGCCGGGCCATGCCCGGCACGACCTTACCGGCCTGCCACAGGCGGCCGCTGACGCAGCAGGCGCACCAGCGCCCAGACCAGCAGCACCATGCCGATCGCTTCCACCATCGCCAGAGCGAAATGCAGCACGCCCAGGATGGCGCTCATGCTCGAAACCGCGCTGAAGTCACCGCTGCTGACCATCCACATCGGCAGGATGCCCGCTGCCATGCTGCCGAGGCTGGCCAGCAGCAACAGCAGCAGCCCGGCCAGCGCGCCGCTGCGGGTGGCATCGCGCGGCGCGCCCACCACCCACACCAGGCCCACGCACAGCGCGATCAGCACCGGCAGGCGCACGCCCACCATGCTCAGCACCGTCACCAGCAGGGTCATGTTGTCCATCGCTCAGTCCTCGCCGGCCAGCGCCAGGGCGCCCTGCCGCAGCTGCTGGTAGACCTCGTCGGTCTGCGGGCGCACACCGTGCCACTGCAGGAAGCTCTCGGCGGCCTGCTCGACCAGCATGCCCAGGCCATCGACGGTATTGCGGCACTGCGCCGCGCGCGCCCAGGCCAGGAACGCGATGGCCGCCTCGCCGTAGTTCAGGTCGACTGCGGTGGTCATCGAATTGACCAGCGACAGCGGCAGCTTGAACTCCACGTCGCGGTCACGGCCGGCAGAGGTGGCGTTGACGATCAGCTCGAAGTCACCCAGCTCGCGCAGGTCTTCCCAGTAGCGGCTGATGGCGCGGCCCGGCTCACCCATCGCATCGATCAGTTCATCGGCGCGTTCCGGCGTACGGTTGACCACCACCAGCTCGGTGATGCCGGCATCGAGCAGCGCCGGGGCGACGCTGCGGGCCGAGCCGCCGGCGCCGATCATCAGCACCCGGCGGCCGCGCAGGTCCAGGCCATGGCGGTCGGTCAGGTCGCGCACCAGGCCGATGCCGTCGGTGGTGTCACCATGCCAGCGCTCGCCCTTGCGCAGCAGCGTGTTGACCGAACCGGCGCGGCGCGCACGGGCCGTCAGCGTGGTGCAGACCGCAAACGCGGCTTCCTTGTGCGGCAGGGTGACGTTGGCACCGACACCACCTTCGGCGGCGAATGCTTCCAGGCCGGCGAGGAAGGCGTCGGGGGCAAGGTCGATCGTGCGGTAGTCAATGGCGATGCCTTCCTGGCGACCGAACGTCGCGTGGATCTGCGGCGACTTCGAGTGGGCGACGGGGTGTCCGAAGACGGCGTAACGGTCGGTCATGGATTCCTCAAGCTGGCTAGACTGATGCTCTTTCGTGTACGGACCCGGATGATGCGCATCACCCCGACCCTGCTGGTGCTTGCCGCCAGTCTACTCTCTGCCCCCGTGGCGATGGCGTTGAACGAGTACGGCATCGAAGGCATGGGCGTGGTCTCGACCCGTGCCGACGAGGCTCGCGGCACGATCAGTGCCGACGGCCAGCGCATCGTTTTCGCCCGCCGCGGCGAGGGCGGCTGGGGCCTGTGGCAGGCCCGCCTGATCGATGGCCGCTGGCAGCAGGCACAGGCGCTGGCGGTCGATGTCAGCGGTGAGGCCCGGGATCCCTACTTCAGCCGCGATGGCCGCTGGCTGCTGTTCGCGGCGGGCACCGAAGGCCAGCTGGCGCTGTACCGTGCCGCCGTGACCCGCGATGGCCAGCTTGGCAACGCACAGGCCCTGCGCGGCGAGCGTGGGCGGTACGAAGAGCGCGGTCCAGCGCTGAGCATGGATGGCCGGCGGCTGCTGTTCGCGCGCCAGCAGGGCCGTGGCGCCGGTTGGGATCTGTTCGTGGCCACCCTGGATGCCGAGGGCGCGCGGGGCCCGGCCACCGCGTTGGCGGCATTGAACAGCGCCGATGACGAGACTGACGCTGACTGGCTGGGCAACGATGGCGCCGTGGTGTTCAGTCGTGGCAGCGGCACGAGCGCGCAGGTATGGAGCAGCGGGTGCGCCTGGAGCGGCGTGGCGCTGCAGCCGCTGGGGCTGTCCTTCAACCAGGCAGGCGGCTGGACCGGTGCGCCGGTGATCGACAACGCCAAGCCGGGGGAAATGCTGGTCGCCAGCAGTGCGGCGAAGGCGCCGCGTGCCGGGGGCGTGGATCTCTACCGGTTGGCGGTACCGAAAGTGCCTGCCGTGGCCGGGTGCATGCGGTAGATCCCGGCCCGGGCACCGCAATCAGCGCGACAGCACCTTGGCGCGCTGCTGTTCGTAGTCCGCCTCGCTCAGCTGGCCCCTGTCCTTGCGCTGGTTGAGCGCGGCCAGTTCGGCCTGCACGCTGTCCGGCAGGGACTGTTCGCGGGCGACCCGACGGGCGGCGGAGAGCTGCTCGGGAGGGCGTTTGCCGGCCCGCCAGGCTGCGATGAACACGCCGACGATGACGGCACCGAACACCAGCGTGCCGACGCCCCAGATCAGCCATTGCATCCATCCCAGTTCGGGTCCCATCAGCCGTTCCTCCCTCCATCGATGCCGCTATTGTCAGCGCTCGCGCAGCCAGCGCGCCACCTGTGGCGCGAAATAGGTCAGCACGCCATCGGCGCCGGCGCGCTTGAAACCAAGCAGCGACTCCATCACGCAGGCGCGCTCGTCCAGCCAGCCATTGGCGAACGCCGCTTTCATCATCGCGTACTCGCCACTGACCTGGTAGGCGAAGGTGGGCACGCCGAACTGTTCCTTCACGCGACGCACCAGATCCAGATACGGCATGCCCGGCTTGACCATCACCATGTCGGCGCCCTCTTCCAGATCCAGCGCGATCTCGCGCATCGCCTCGTCGCCGTTGGCCGGGTCCATCTGGTAGGTCTTCTTGTCCGCCTTGCCGAGGCTGGCCGCGCTGCCCACCGCGTCGCGGAACGGGCCGTAGAAGGCCGAGGCGTACTTGGCCGAGTAGGCCATGATGCGCACATTGAGGTGATGGTCGGCATCGAGCGCACGGCGGATCGCGCCGATGCGGCCATCCATCATGTCCGACGGCGAGACGATGTCCGCGCCGGCTTCGGCATGCGACAACGACTGCTTGACCAGCGCTTCGACCGTGATGTCGTTTAGCACGTAGCCCTTGTCATCGATGATGCCGTCCTGGCCGTGGGTGGTGTAGGGGTCCAGCGCCACATCGGTCATCACGCCCAGCTCCGGGAAGCGCGACTTCAGGGCGCGGATCGCGCGCTGCGCCAGCCCGTCTTCCGCCCATGCCGCCGAGGCATCCAGCGACTTCTGCGAGGCGTCGATCACCGGGAACAGATCGATCACCGGGATGCCCAGCTCCAGCGCCTCTTCGGCCACTTTCAGCAGTTCCTCGATGGACAACCGCTCCACACCGGGCATCGACGGCACAGCGGTGCGACCGGCCGGTTCGTGCACGAACACCGGATAGATCAGATCGTCGGTGGTCAGCGTGTTCTCGCGCATGAGGCGGCGTGAGAACTCGTCATGGCGCATGCGCCGCGGGCGGTAGTGGGGATGAGGCATGGCAGGCTCCGAGGAGTGGCTAGTGCAACAGGTAGCCCTGCGGCAGCAGGGGTTCGGGCAGGGGGCGTTCACCGAGCGCGTCGAGCTGGTCGATCTCGATCGTGCGCACCAGCGCGTCCAGCGGCAGATCGTTCGGCTCCAGGCCGAACGGATCTTCCATTTCTTCGCCAAGCTGGTCCAGGCCGAAGAAGGCGTAGGCCAGCACCGCCGACAGCACCGGCGTGCCCCAGCCCAGCGAACTGGCCAGGCCGAACGGCAGCAGCACACAGAACATCCACGCGCAGCGGTGCAGCAGCAGGGTGTAGGCGAACGGCAGCGGCGTGGTCAGGATCCGCTCGCAGCCTGCCTGGATCGAGGACATCGCATGCAGGCGGTCTTCCAGCTGGGCGTACAGAATCGGATCGAGATCGCCGCTGCGCAGCGCCTGCGCCAGTTCGGCGGCGATCATCGCCAGCAATGCATCGGGCACGTTCTCGCGCTCGGCCAGCTGCGCACGCTGACGCTTGTCCAGCCACGGCAAGGCCGCCAGCGCCACGATGCGGCCGCGCAAGCGGGCGGCCAGCGCATGGGCGAAGGCGGTGGCCAGATAGGCGATGCGACGGCGGCGGCCTGCGTCATCCACCAGCAGCAGGTTCACCTGCCGGGCCAGTGAGCGCGATTCGAACACCAGCTGCCCCCACAGCTTGCGGCCTTCCCACCAGCGCTCGTAGCAGGCGCTGTTGCGGAAGCTCAGGAAGATCGACAGGACCAGGCCCAGCAGGGTGAACGGCGTGACCGAGACGCGCTCGATGCCGATCGGCGGCGCCAGTTCCACCACCGCGGCGACGGCGATGGACAGGATCAGGATGGCCAGCACCTTCGGTGCGATCGCCGGAACGATCGATCCGCGCAGGATGTACAGCAGTTGCCAGCCGTGGGGACGAGGTCGGATGATCATGGGGCAGCCGCGCCGGGCGCGGATTCACAGGCACGCGCAGGCTCGCGCAGCCGTTCATTGTACGCCCCTGCCCGGCTGCGGGCCGCAGCCCTGCGACGCCCGGTCGCACCCGGCCGCAGGTTCAGATCACGCCACCGCCCAGGCCCAGGCGCAGGATGCCCACCACCACCACGATGCCGTTCAGGACCAGGCCGGCCCAGGCCCGGCCGCGCTTGCTCGGGTGGGTGAACAGGATGCCCAGCGCGGCGATCACCGCGCCGACCGCAGCGAACGGAATGAGAAACCAGTTGCCCCAGCCCAGCAGCGGTATCAGCGCCAGGATCATCCACAGCAGCGCCAGTACACCCCACAACAGACTGATCACACCCATCGCCGCTCTCCCGCAGTTGGTTCCCGGTCCCAACCATAGACGTTCCGGCCGCCGTCGCCTACTCCCGTTGGCGGGCCGCTCACCTCGGCCGTGCTAGCGTCTGGATGCCCGGCGCACAGGGCGTTGGCGCCGATTCAGAGTGGCCCACCGATGATCCCATCCAGTCCTGCAGGGGTATTGCCATGAACATCCGTTGGGCCGCACTGGCGGCCATGCTGCTGGCCGCCGCCGGTTGTGCCAGCACCTCCAAGGTCATGCTGGGCCGCGCGCGGGCGCCGATCGACCCGGCGCAGGTGCAGATCTATTCAACGCCGCCGGCCGGCTCGCAGGAGATCGCCCAGCTGGAATCCGCCTCTGCGGTGGGCTTCGGCACCCAGGGCCAGACCGACGCCGCCGTGGCGCGGCTGAAGCGCGAAGCCGCAGCACTGGGCGCCAACGGCGTGGTGCTGATGGGCGTGGGCAGCAGCGGCTCGCCGGTGGGCATGTCCGTGGGCGCCGGCAGCTATGGTTCGCATGTGGGCGGCGGTCTCGGCATTGGCATTCCGACCACGCAGAAGCGCGCCGCAGGCGTGGCGATCTGGGTGCCGAACCCGGCGCCGCCGGCA